>JAGDCK010000215.1 GCA_017958585.1 Lachnospiraceae bacterium | reverse complement strand
AGGTGCACACTTCGTAAGCACACTTCGGAAGCTCACAAGTGCACTTCGTAAGGCTTAACAAACTCTTAAGTTTTTTATAAGGATAATAACGCCTCCCTAACCTTGATTAATTTGCTAATTTTGGTATCATAAAAGTGATGCAAGTGTGAGGGGTAACACTTTTGCAGAACAAATTGTTTTTATAAAAAGAAGGAGTCTTATGGCAAGAGAATGGCTTAACGATGCGATTTTTTATGAAATTTATCCCCAATCATTTTTAGATACCAACGGAGACGGTATCGGAGATTTCCAGGGTATCATCGACAAACTGGATTACATTTGCGACCTTGGATGCAATGCGATCTGGATGAACCCCTGCTTTAAATCCCCCTTTGGAGATGCGGGCTATGACGTGGAGGACTTTTATGAGGCAGCGCCCAGATATGGTACAAACGCGGATCTGAAGAGACTTTTTGACGAGATGCACAAGAGGGGCATGCATATTTTGCTGGATCTGGTGGCAGGTCACACCGCCATCACCCACAAATGGTTTAAAGAGTCCATGAAGGATGAGATAAATCCCTACACAGACAGATACGGCTGGTCTGATACGGAGTGGGGCGGAGACAGACATTACAACTGGCTTTGCGGTATCTCCGAGAGGCGCGGCGGTGCAATGGTGAATTTCTTTGCACATCAGCCTGCACTTAACTACGGTTTTTATGAGATTAAGGAGCCCTGGCAGCAGCCTGTGGATGCACCGGGACCAAAGAGCACTTTGGAAGAACTTAAAAATATAATGCGCTTCTGGCTTTCCATGGGATGCGACGGATTCAGAGTTGACATGGCTCATTCTCTGGTAAAAAACGATCCCGAGTCGAAGGGTACCATTGCCCTTTGGAAAAATGTCAGAGACTTTTTGAATAAAGAATTCCCCGAGGCAGTTCTGGTATCTGAGTGGGGAGAGCCTCAAAAGAGTCTGGAGGGCGGTTTCCATATGGACTTTTTACTCCATTTCGGACCCTCTCATTACAATGATCTCTTCAGATGTGAGGAGCCTTTCTTTTCAAGAAGAGGAAAAGGCAATGCCTACGAATTTGTTAAAAAATACGAGTCTTTGCAGGCAGAGACTGCCGGAAAAGGATTCATCTGCATTCCTTCCGGAAACCATGACATGGACAGACTTGCAAGGAGTCTTAGCGGAAGCGAACTTAAGGTTGCATTCGGTTTCTTAATGTCCATGCCGGGAGTGCCCTTTATCTATTATGGCGACGAGATCGGCATGAAATATGTGGAAGGATTAAAGAGCGTTGAGGGCGGGTATCTAAGGACCGGTTCCAGGAGCCCCATGCAGTGGGATGATACCACAAATGCAGGATTTTCACAGGCGCCTTCAGACAGGCTTTATATAAAGATCGATCCCGATCCCAACCGTCCCACGGTTAAAAAGGAACTGGAGGACAGTCACTCCCTCCTTCACGAGGTGGAGAGACTTACAAAGATCAGAAAAGACCACAAGGCTCTTGGAAATCAGGGCGATGTGAAATTTATCTATGCAAAGGAAAACACTTATCCACTGGCATACATCAGAAGCTTTGAGGATGAAAAGATCCTGGTGATCGTAAATCCTTCTTACAAGGATGCTACTTTTGAATGTGATCTGATGGGTAAGGAACTTATATACAGTGTCGGAGACAATGCCACAATGGATGGCAAGACAGTCACAGCTCCGGCAGGAAGCGTAAGCTTTATCAAATTGTAAAGGTGATCAAAATTGGCAAAAAAGACAGAGGGTAAAGGACTTAATCGCAAAACTGAAGACAGAAAAAAGACCCGTGACATACGCTGGGACAGACTGGATAATACTGCCCATCTTTTCCCGGTTATAGCAGGGGAAGGAATGACGAATGTATATCGCATATGCGTGGTGCTTTCGGAGGAGATAAAGCCCTCGCTTTTGCAGGAGGCACTTAATATCTGCCTTCCCAGGTTTGACGGGTTTAATTTCAGATTAAGGCGAGGAGTCTTTTGGTATTATTTTGAGGAAAACAGAAGCCCTGTTCCAAAGGTCAGGGAGGAGGTCAATTTCCCCTGCAGATACATAAGAGGAAATCAGAATCACAACTACCTCTTCAGAGTGACCTACTATAAGTGCAGGATCAATCTGGAAGTTTTCCATGTGCTTACGGACGGCGTGGGCGGCATCAATTTCCTGACTGAACTCACATATCAGTATTTGAGGCTCGCTCATCCGGAGATTGCTGGCGGCAGGGAGGATTCCTTCATGTCAGGCACCAGCATGAACCGCGAGGACAGCTTTTTAAAAAATTACAGAAAGAGCCACAAGAGGGGATACAAGACAAAGAAGGCGTATCTCATAAAGGGTGAGAAGCTTCGTCCCGGAGAATTCGGCGTAATGCACGGCGAGATGAATGTGAGCGCCATAAAGGAAGTTGCCCACAAATACGGTTGCAGTATCAACGAATACCTGGTGGCGGCTTTTACCTGGAGCGTATACATAGAGTGCCTACACGGAATGCCTGCAAACAGGCCCATACGTGTGGCGGTGCCCGTAAACCTTCGCCCATATTTTAATTCCATAACCAGCAAGAATTTCTTTGTGGTGGTTTCCGCAGAATTTGCGCCTAAGGATGAGGATTATACCTTTGAGGATGTGGTAAAGATCGTGGTGGAGAGCCTCAGAAAACAGATCAACAAAGAGCATTTGGAGGAACTTTTCTCCTACAATGTGTCAAATGAGACCCATACTTTGGCGAGACTGGTGCCGCTTACACTTAAAAATATCGCAATGAATATTGTATACACTCAGTCAGCCCTTGCAAACACCACCACCATCACGAACATCGGAAATATCAAGGTAAGTGATGAGTACAGGCCTTATATAAAGAATTTCAGAGCTTTTCTTGCAATGTCAAAGGGCCAGAGCGTAAAGGGTACGGTTTGCTCTTACGGAGACAGATTGACGTTTTCTTTCAGCTACAATCTCTGTGATGTTTCCGTTCAGAGAGGTTTTTTCAGAAGGCTTTCAGAGGACGGAATCGAACTTGACATCGAGACAAACGGCGTGTGATAAAGAGGGACATCTATGGGTAAATGTGTGAATTGTAATGTGAATATAAGAGACAATGTGGAGATATGTCCTCTGTGCGGATCCGCTCTTTTAAAGGATGGCACGGAGGAGGATACATATCCAAACGTGTGGATCAAATCCAGAAAACTGGTGGTTGCTTCCAGGATCTTTTTGTTTGCGGCCATAGTCTTATTTTCAGTGATCGTGTTTATCAATTATAAGGTTGAGTCAGATACATGGTGGAGCTTCATCGTGGGACTGATTCTCCTCTATGTATATCTGATCCTCAGGGTGGCGATCCTGGGAAAAGGCGGCTACAGGGAAAAGGTGCTCATCATGGGCGGCGTGGCGGTGCCCATCTTAATTGCGGTTGATTACATCATCGGATATAACGGCTGGAGCGTAAATTTCGTATTCCCGGCCATAATCCTTGCGATTGATGCAACTATCGCGGTACTTATGATAGTAAATCACAAAAACTGGCAGAGCTATATCATGTGGCAGATCGTGATGATAATCGCTTCACTTATTCCTTTCATCCTGTCATTTGTGGGAGTGGTCACAGTTCCCACCGTGGCAAATGTGGCTCTTGCAGTCAGCTTCTTTTTGTTCCTTGGCACCATGATAATCGGTGACAGAAGGGCGAGAGTGGAGTTAAAGAGAAGATTTCATTTCAGATGACAGGTCAGACAGATGGTGACCTGTTCATTAAACGAGAGATAAACAGGATATGTCAGATATTTTAAATCAGGATAAAAAACAGGACCAGCATCAGAAAAACAGTAGAGATGGCGTAGCGCCAAATACTCAGACCGGAAACAAAAGAAATTATCAAAAGGAACTGGACAGATTGATCGAGGGGATCCCCGCAGGAAGCGTCCCTACTTTGATGCTTCACAGCTGCTGTGCCCCATGTTCGAGTTATTGCCTGGAATACCTTTGTAAGTTCTTTTCCATAACGGTTTTTTATTATAATCCAAATATTTCTTCAAGCGAGGAATACAAAAGGCGTGTGGCGGAGCAAAAGAGGCTTATAGAGGCCTATAACAGCGAAGGGCGCGGCCACAGGATAAGTATCATCGAAGGAGATTACCATCCGGAAAAGTTTTTTGAGATATCCAAGGGCCTTGAGTATTGCAAGGAAGGCGGAGAGAGGTGCTTTAAGTGCTTTGACATGCGCCTTAAAGCTACGGCCATGGAGGCGGACAAGGGCGGGTTTGACTATTTTGCCACCACCCTTACCATAAGCCCTTTAAAAAACGCGGACAAGATAAACGAGATCGGTTTTTCCATAGCTGAGCACAGTAATGCAAAGTGGCTGCCTTCAGATTTTAAGAAAAAAGACGGTTACAAACGCTCCGTTGAACTTTCAAAGGAGTACGATCTGTACCGTCAGGATTATTGCGGTTGTGCTTTTTCAAAGCGCGACAGACTGGAAAATGAATGCCCATAATGGAATAGTGATTATTGAGAGTACAGTGCTGATGAAGACGCATTTTGCGGCCAGGGATTCATCGGAATTGTACTCTTTTGCGTATAACACGGAAGTGTTTGCAACAGGCATAAGAGCCATGATGAATGTGAACTCTGCCAGGTACTCATCTTTTATAAAGAGCATGATGAGCCCCATATATATGGCGGGAAGCACAAGACCTCTTAGGATGCAGAATGAGTAAACCTTTAAATCCGTGAACACATCTTTTAAATCCATATTTGCCAGGGTGGAGCCTATTATCAGCATTGCCAGGGGCGATGTGATATTTCCGATCATGGACACAGGGCTGTTTATCACATCCGGGAATTTTAAGCCTGCAAAATAAATGACAAGAGCTAAAACCGCAGCCAGTATTCCGGGAGAGAGGATCAGTTTTGCGGAGAGCTTCACGTCTTTGTTGCTTTCTTTGTTGTCATTTGCAACGATGATTATACCGTAGGAGTAGGCCATGAAATTAAAAATCATGTTAAATACTCCGGCGTAGAGGATCGCTGTCTCTCCAAACAGGGCATTAATAAGGGGAAAGCCCATAAAGCCCACGTTTCCAAAGATTATCATAAACTGATACAAGCCTTTGTTACTCTTAAAGGGCAGGATATGGATTATCGCCGCGGCCAGGAGAGGCAGGAGCAGATACATAACCACCGATATAAGCAGAAATTCCAGGACTTTTGTCTTGTCTGCGCCACCCTCTTTTCCAAGGACTGATGCCAGTACCATGGCGGGCATGGTGCAGTGGATTATGAATTTTGTGAGATATCCGTCGATGTGGCGACCCAGGATATGAGTTTTATTCAGCAGATATCCGACTCCCATTATGATAAATAATATGAGCATCTGATTGATTATTATAGAAATGTCCATGTTTTTACTTCCTTTTGCAAAATCTCATAGATTATATCACGAAAGCGTAATGGAAGTAAACGTTAGCTTTTATCAGACAAAAATGTAATCTCCCTTGCGAAACAGAGGTTTTTAAGATATATTAAATTGTAATGTTGGAATTACAGAATTTCATTTGATCCAAGGTTTGGAAAGGAATTGCGATTATTATGTAGAAAATGTGGGATTTGCTCTCTGAGGAAATGGGTTGTGCCTTTGAGGCAGCAGGATACGAAAAAGATCTGGGCAGGGTTTCGGTTTCGAATCGTCCCGATTTGTGCGAATATCAGTGTAACGGTGCAATGGCCGGTGCAAAGAGATACAAAAAAGCTCCCATCATGATAGCAGGTGAGGTGGCTGAAAAACTTGCAGGAAGCAAGGTGTTCAAGGAAGTGGAGGCAGTTGCTCCCGGTTTCCTTAATTTAAAGCTTTCCGAAGAGTTTTTATTTGAATATGTCAAGGAAATGCAGAAAGCCGAGAAGTACGGCATTGAACTGGAGAAAAAGGAAAAGATCATCATTGATTACGGCGGACCAAATGTGGCAAAGGCTCTTCATGTGGGTCATCTTCGTTCCGCAGTTATCGGCGAATCCGTAAAGCGTATTTCCAGATATGTGGGCCACGATATCACAGGTGATATTCATCTTGGTGACTGGGGTCAGCCCATGGGACTTGTAATGACCGAGCTTAGAGAGAGAAAGCCGGACCTTCCGTATTTTGATGAAAGCTTTGAGGGTGAATACCCTGATGAAGCTCCTTTTACTGTAGCAGACCTGGAGGAGATCTACCCCGCAGCTTCAGCAAAGAGTAAGGTGGATGAGGATTTCAAGGCCCGCGCCATGGAGGCTACTTTCAAACTTCAGTCAGGGGTACGCGGATACCGTGCTCTTTGGAACAAGATCATCGATGTCTCAGTGTCTGATCTTAAGAGAAATTACGACAATCTTAATGTTCACTTTGAACTTTGGAACGGTGAGAGCTCAGTGCATGAGCTTATTCCCGGAATGATACAGCAGATGAAGGACGGAGGCTTTGCATATCTTAGCGAAGGCGCTCTGGTGGTTGATGTAAAGGAAGAGACAGATACCAAGGAAGTTCCTCCCTGCATGCTGTTAAAGTCTGACGGAGCGGCAAAGTATGACACAACAGACCTTGCCACCATCCTGGACAGAACAGAAAAATATCATCCGGACAAGATCATCTATCTGACAGACAAGCGCCAGGAACTCTATTTTACACAGATCTTCAGATGCGCTAAGAAGACCGGTATCGTAGATCCCGAGACAAAGCTTATCCATATCGGCTTCGGTACCATGAACGGCAAGGACGGAAAGCCTTTCAAGACCCGTGACGGCGGAGTTATGCGTCTTGAGTATCTGATAAAAGAGATCAATGACGAGATGCTCAAAAAGATTAAGGATAATGCGGCTGAAAAGGGATATGACATTGATGAGAATGAAGCCCTTGAGACCGCAAAGACTGTGGGTATGGCAGCTATCAAGTACGGCGATCTGTCAAACCAGCCTGCAAAGGATTATATTTTTGATATCGACAGATTCACATCCTTTGAGGGAGATACCGGCCCCTATATCCTCTATACTATAGTTCGAATCAAATCAATCTTGAACAAGTACAAGGAACAGGGCGGAGATGTGGCTGCGGCTCAGCTTGTATGCCCTGCTAACGATTCAGAGAAAGAATTGATGAAGCTTCTTGCAGGTTTCAATGCAATGATGCTCCAGGCCGGCGAAGAACTTGCTCCTAACAGAGTATGTGCTTATATTTACGACCTGGCAAATGCCTTCAATCACTTCTATCATGAGACCAAGATCCTCAGCGAGGAAGATGAGAGCAGAAAGGCAGGACTTATAGCACTTCTTGATCTGACAAAGAATATTTTCGAGACTTGTATAGATGTGCTCGGCTTTGAAGCACCTGACAGAATGTAATAAGTTTTGTGACTGTTTAGACAGTTGGATTTTATGATTCCTAATGGCCGGATGTGGCGTATATGCTGCATCCGGCCTGAGATTTTATTACTTTCTGATTTTCTTGAAAATTTTGTTGACAAACAAAATGCCCCATTGTATACTAATCAAGTCGGTTGTGAGAACAACCCGTACAGAACGGGGTCTTAGCTCAGCTGGGAGAGCATCTGCCTTACAAGCAGAGGGTCATAGGTTCGAGCCCTATAGGCCCCATTCAAAAAAATAAAATACATGGCGAGATAGCTCAGTTGGCTAGAGCATGCGGTTCATACCCGCAGTGTCGAGGGTTCGAATCCCCCTCTCGCTACTAAAAAGAGAATCCGAATGGATTCTCTTTTTTGT
>JAGDCK010000214.1 GCA_017958585.1 Lachnospiraceae bacterium | reverse complement strand
TGAAGATAGGGATTTGAAATGAGACACGGGGGATTCGAACCCCCGACAACTTGATTAAAAGTCAAGTGCTCTACCACCTGAGCTAGTATCCCATATGAAAACAAAAATTCTCCGTGTAACCTTCGTTGCATTAGCAACTAGCTGGGCTAGCCGGATTCGAACCGTCGTATGCAGCAGTCAAAGTGCTGTGCCTTACCGCTTGGCGATAGCCCTAGGTTTTGACACCAAGCGTGTCAACAAGACACTGAAAGAATCACGAGGGTGGATAGTGGGACTCGAACCCATGACATCCAGAACCACAATCTGGCGCTCTACCAACTGAGCTATATCCACCATATTAAAATATCAACATTAGAAAACGCCAGGCGTTTCTAATGTTGTATAAAAAAATGTGCCCGAAGGGATTCGAACCCCCGACCCACGGCTTAGAAGGCCGTTGCTCTATCCAGCTGAGCTACGGACACATATTTCGGTTTTCTCTCAAACCGACGAATGTCATTTTATCTTAATATCACACCATTGTCAACACTTCATTTTCATTTTTTTAAGTAAAAATACAATTTTTACGTTTTGCCTAATATTTTATATATTGTTCAAACGATATATGAAATTTGCACAACTTCCGTCTAACGGTCTGTCCTTCTCATCCGTCGGCTTTGCCATCATATTTCCATCCTTGGGAACGCCCTTTACTTCTCCATCTATCACCTTGCAGCAAAGTTCATATGTGGCTCTGACTATGGATTTATCTCCGAAGTTATGGGGATGCGAAAACAGCACGGTGTCAAACTCATTTTCATACATCAAAAACTTTTCCAGGCTGTCTCTGTATTTGTGAAGGGGAAGGGAACAGTCAAGCTGCAAAAATCCAAGGCTGTTGCAGGCGTCTCCTAACAGTATCACCCTGTCCTCTTTAAATAAAGGGCATACTGAACCGGCAGTATGACCAAACATTGCTCTGGTCACCACAGTCATGCCACCAAGGTCAAATTCGTCACCATCATTTAATGGCAGATATTTTTCAAGGGGTAATGGCGGTAGCAACAGTTCCTCAGAAAGATCTCCCAATGCACCTCTTCTCTTTTCAAGACTGGTATGTTCCTTTGCAAGCTCCAGGTCCCCATGATTTAAATAAACTTCATCAAACTCTGAAGCACCACCTGCGTGATCCAGGTGTCCATGAGTCAGATACAAAAACATGGGAAGACTTGTAATATTTTCATTTATATATGTCTTCAAGCTGCCGATGCCAAAACCTGTATCGATAAGCATGGCCTTTTTTTCACCGACTGCCAGATATGCAAACACATTTCCCGGCAGGCTAATCCTGTAAAGTCTGTCATTTATCTTTTCATGCGAAAACAATTCCATAACCCTGTCTCCAATATTTCCTATAAAATATATATCAATTCATTTTTTCCAAAATATCTTGAGGTATTCGTATTCCCCGGCTGTTACCCCATGATCTTATCGCCACCTGATCCATGAAAACGCCTCTTCAAATGTATATTCATTATACGGTATATCCATCGTAACAGCAATCAGTCACTTTTTACATTCCTTTTGTGTGACCCCATTTGGACTTTTTCCATTTTGGGTCACTTTTTACAATTATCGGTTGTGAAAACAGCGCAAAAAAATAGCGGGAAGTCCCGAAAATTCAAGGCTTTCCGCTTTCTTTTGCGATTTGTTAAAAAGTCGGGGTGACAGGATTCGAACCTGCGACCCCCTGCTCCCAAAGCAGGTGCTCTAGCCAAGCTGAGCCACACCCCGAAATGAATGCTTTTGAAACCTAAAAGGAATCAGCACGCAAATGCTATTATAACTATCTGACATTAACATGTCAACTTATTTATCATTCACAGGCATGCAAACTTTGACAAGGCATGCCCGTGAAAATTCATGTTAATGTCAGCATCTGATCAGCATTTAAATAGCAAAGATCAACGAATTCAGACCAACGAATTCAGATCAGCGTTTTTCCTTTAATTTACCGTTTCTGTAAGCTTCCAGCAAAAGCTTCAGTTCATCGATCCTGATCTGGATCTCACGACCGTTGTCGGTGTCCTTTATGAGCTGTCTGTTCCTTGCCTGATATATAATCTCGCGGTTTGATATGATATCGATATCCTTTTTCACGGCTTCAGCGGGGCTCACAAATGGCTCATGGGCTGCAAGGCTCATTCCGTAGGAATTGTAAATCAGGGTATATCCGGCAATTCCCGTAACCTTCTGGTAGGGCTTTGCAAAACCTCCGTCGATGATGATCACCTTTCCTCCGCATCTGACGGGATTCTCGCCCTCCTTTAAATGCACCGGCACATGTCCGTTTATGATATGGGCATCCTCGAAGTCTGCCCCGAATTCCTTTAAGATCATCTCAGCAACTTCGGGCTTTTCCAAAAGGGTATAATAATGATCCTTCTTTTCAACCTTGGCTGCCTTCTCCTCCACAAAGTATTTCTCCAGGACAGCCATCTTGCTCTTTCCAAAGAGAGGGGAATTTGGTGAGCACCATATAAACCACATGATGTTCCTGCCCTTTTCTTTTTCCTCTTCGTCCACGGCAAAGAATGCCTTTCTGACATATTCTTCCAATATGTCATACAGGGCCTTTCCCTTGTACATTTTCCCGTAGACATTTACCTCTCTGAGAGTCCCGTCTTCGTTCAGAGGGACGCATCCGTGATAGAGAAGATTGTGGTTGTATACCTTGTAGATACCGCCCTTATTTAAGAGGAAGTTTGCATGCTTTTGAAGGCGTTCACAATGAAGGAATGTATTCTTTAAATGATTTACCAGATTAAGTTCCTGCTTGGTGAGCTTATAAGGATCCTCCCTGTCTATGGTGGGATAATCCTCCTTGCACATGTCATATTCCACGCCATCCACGGTGATCTTCATTCTGTCCCAGTCGATGTTTTTAAGTAGAAGCCTTGACTCCATGTTAAGCCATGGATTTTCCATGATTAATTGCCCCTCCAGTTTTATCTGGATCACGGCAATACTCTTTAACATCTTCTCCGCCAGATGCTTTTCATACTCTGACTTGTCATCAAGCCCTACCACCTTGTAATGCTCGCAGGGGTCTTTTCTGTAGGTATTCATGGCAAAGGACGCCAGGGGAAGGAGATTTATTCCATAGGCATCCTCCAACAGATCAAGATTACCGTATGAGACGGTATTTCTGATCACGTTTGCGATGCAGGCGGGCTGACCTGCTGCCGCCCCAAGCCACTCAATATCGTGATTACCCCATTGAATATCAAGTGAGTGGTACTCCATCAGAGCATCCATTATCCTGTCGGGAGCGGGACCTCTGTCAAAAATATCCCCGATCACGTGCAAATGGTCGATTACCAGTCTCTGGATCAGATTGCAGAGCGCAATTATCATGGGCTCCGCCTGACCTATCTCTATGATGGTATTTACGATGGCATCATAATAGTTTTCTTTGTTTAAAACCTCCGCCTTCTCTGTTATAAGTTCCTCTATAACATAGGCGTATTTGGGAGGCATGGCCTTTCTGAGTTTTGACCTGGTATACTTTGATCCCGTCACACGGCACACATCGATAAGCCTGTAGATGGTGATATGGTACCAGTTGTCCATGTCCTCGCACTTAGCCTTCACATCTCTGAGCTTATCCTTTGGATAATAGATAAGCGTGGCCAAAGCCTTCTTGTCTGCTATGGACAGGGTATGTCCGAATACATCATCGATCTTTTTTCTGACTGCTCCCGATCCGTTTTTAAGCACATGGGAAAAAGCCTCATATTCCCCATGGATATCGGAAATATAATGCTCGGTTCCCTTGGGGAGATTCAAAATAGATTGCAGATTGATGATCTCCTGGGAAGCTGAAGCCACATCGGGAAACAGTTCCGACAGGCATTTTAAATATCTTGACTCATCCATACTAAAGTCCGTCTCCTAAAAATAAGTCTAATTCTCGAAAAATTCAAAAACAGTATTAAAATAAGGAACCAATGTCTCATAATGAGCTGAATACAGCTCATGCTTTGCATTCGGCACGAATATCAGGCTTGCACTGTCTACCTCATTTACAAATCTGTATATACCGCGCTTACCCACTGCATTGTCATTCTCTGCACAGAATACCAAAAGAGGAGTCTTTATCTTTTCCGCATTTTCCTTTTTCAAGATCTCCTTGCATCCCTTCAATGCGGCATTAAGCCATGCGTAGGATGCGCCATAGGTCTGGATGTTTTCATCCGCCACCATCTTGTCAAAATAGTAGCTGTATCGCATTTCGGAACCGCTTGAAACTATGCTGAAATCCTCAATATAATCAAAAGGATAATGCCCTATCACGTATTTCTTTTCACCGCCTGTTGCCAGGAATGCATTCACCATAAGCTTTGTGATGTTCTTCGGTATACCTGCGGTTGCGGGATCTAGCATGGGACAGGTGAGGACCACCTTGTCAAAATAGTCCGGGTACTGCTCCAAAAAATACGCGGTCACGCCGCCTCCCATGGAATGACAGTATCCGTAAAGAGTTCCGTCGCCCACAACAGGAAGCACCGCCTTGTCCAAGACCGTCTTCATATCTTCCACATATTCGTTTAAGTCCTGCACGTATACAAGATCGGGATCGTCGACCTGTCTCTCGGAATATCCGTGGCCTCTGAAATCAAAGTTAAATACGCTGAAGCCTTCCTTTAAAAAATAGTAGATAACTTCCGTGTACTTTTCCTTTGTCTCCGTAAAGCCATGGGCCATGAGAACATATTTGTCACTGTCAGGCAACAAGAACGAGCTGTAACTGATCTCTAACCCGTCGCTTGTCTCCACAAAACCGTCCTGTCTGTAGCTTGCCACAAAGGGCTCCACCACATTTACCATGTTCTCTTCATAGTCTTCGTCATGTAGGAAAAACTTCTCATCCGTCTTTGTCTTGTCCAGGGTGACCTGCTTGTCAGACTTGGCGGTGGCAACCATGATCTTTTCTGTCAAAAATGAAATACCCACATATAAAACAAGTGCAACGATCAAACAGATAATAAAAGAAAAAATCTTATGCTTTTTAAAAAATTTTGTCATTTTTTCTCCTGTCCTTTTTTGCTTTTTATTTATTGCCTTTATTTATTGCTTGAAGCCAGCTGATTTGAGCTTATCTGTATCTCCTTTGCGGAATTCTCTATGGTCTCAATGGAAACCTTGAGATTATCCAATGTATCGCATATCATATCAATTTCTGAGGATGTAAGTTTTGACTGCGACAGAGTCTCCTCGATGATCACCTTCACCACATCCACCTTGTCCTTGAGGGCATTTATATGCTCTCGTGAAAGCTCCACCTTGTCCATAACGGCACTCTGAGCTTTGTACATTTCACCAAAGTCATCCTTTGCTTTTCTGATGATCTCCACGTTCTCATCGATTACATTCTGAGTCTTGTCGATGGACTGAACGTACTCCTTTGAATTCCGGTTCATCACTTCGATTATCTTTGTGATCTCTCCCGCAGACTGGCTGGTCTGCTCCGCTAATGACTGGATCTCTCCCGCAACCACGGCAAATCCGCGTCCTGCCTCCCCTGCTCTTGCCGCCTCTATGGAAGCATTAAGCGATAAGAGGTTAGTCTGCTTTGAGATGGAATTTATAAGTCCTATAGCCGCCGAGATCTGCTGTGTGCTCTCAAAGAGGTTGTTAAAGGTCTCTCTGGATTCCTCGTTTGCCTTGGAAATATCATCAATCTTATCAAGAAGCTCCGTCATGTTCTCATTGTTTCTGTTTGTAAGCTGACCCATCTTTTCGGTAAGCCCGGAGATCTCATCGGAATTTGTTGCGGTCTCATTTATTCTGTTATAAATATCCTCCACGTATTCCGAACTGTTTCCTGCTTTCTCGGATAAAGTTTCCGCAGTCTTTTTTACGGAGCGGGCTCTGGTATTTATATCTCCCACGAACTCGTGATTCTGATCGAGGTTTTCATTTAAGATATTTACATTTTCATCAATGGTCTTAACCCCGGCCATAACCTTTGCAAACATGTCGCTGGTCTCGTTTGACTTTTCCATGAACTGATTTAAGAGGTTCCTGGTCTTTTTTGACAGGCAGTAGAACAGATATGCCAACACGAAGAGCTGAACCGTGAAATAGATCATGGTGGTTCCGAATGTAGGATAATTGATGGTAAGACTGTAACCCTCATACAAAACAACGGATACCCAGTTTGCAAGTGCAAAGAGCGGAATCTGAATCAGGAAAGCCACCACGATTATCATGGGGTCAAAATACAGGCTCATGACTGCGTATGTAAATACAAGTACAAGGGAGCCGTAAAACCATCCGATAATGAAAAATGCCGAGCTGATCAACTCAACCAATATCAAAACCGTGATCTCAAACACCTTTCCGGTACGGTTTTTCTTGGCCAGAATGATCGGCACAGCACATAAAACGGCGCAGAACAATATTCCGAAATCCGATGCATAGATATTACTCCTTTTGGTGATGAGCAAAAAGAGAAAATCCAATATACAGATAACGATACTGATCTTTAACCCCTTCAAAATAAAATTGTTGGATTCAGTCCTGCTTTGACTCAAAAAATCCTGTTCTCTCATAAGTAACCCTTTCCTTTCCCGGGCGATGCCCAATGCCCTATTTTGTTTGTGTTTTTAAAGATATGCTATTGTAAAATGTACCTTTTCTTCTTTGTCGATCTCCATGATCACATAACTTGGTCTTCGTCCATCCTGCCTGGGATACGACAGGCTTCCGGGATTTACCGCGATCACATCATCGTCCATATCCACCACAGGCTTGTGGGTGTGGCCGTAAAAAACTATATCCGCACCACGGTCTATGGCCTCTCTCTTTATATGCTTGGCGCTCATGGACACATAATAATTATGGCCGTGAGTCACAAAGCATTTGTATTTTCCTATCTGCAGTTCCAGTTCTGCCGGAAGCTCCGTAAAAAAATCATTGTTTCCACGGACCATGTACACGGGGCACTCTGCCGCACTTTCAAGTGCGTATTCACTGTTTTCCACATCCCCGCAGTGTATCACCATGTCGGGATTATGAAGCTCCAGCACCTTAAAATAGTTTTCGTTGCGACCGTGTGTATCGCTGACAACAATTATTTTCATAGATATTTTCTTAACTCTTCTCTCATAAGTTTGAGGGCTTTCCCTCTGTGGCTCACCGCGTTTTTCTCATCCTCGGAAAGCTCGGCTGTGGTCTTTTCATATTCGGGGAAATAGAAAATGGGATCATATCCAAAGCCGTTTTCTCCCTTTATCTCATGGCTTATAAAACCTTCAATGGTGGCGAATGTGCTAAGCTCGGTTTTGTCGGGAAGCACCGCTGCGATGGCGCAGGCAAACCTTGCGGTTCTCTTTTCATCGGGCACTCCCTTTAACTTATCTAAAAGCGCCGCATTCTTTACACTGTAAGGGGTCTCCTCCCCCATAAATCTGGCAGAGTGAACGCCGGGTGCCTTGTCAAGATAATCGATCTCCAGACCCGAATCGTCTGCAAGTACATAATCATCGGTAAGTGCAGCTATGGCCCTTGCCTTTTTCATGGCATTTTCCGCATATGTCTCTCCATCCTCCACAATGTCAGCCTCAAGACCCGCTTCCTTCATGGACAATATCTCCAGATTGGTATCCGCTAAGATCCGCCTTATTTCCTTCATTTTATTCTTGTTGCCTGTGGCAAAAATAATTCTCTGTGCCATTATTTTCTTCCGTCCTTCATTTCTGATAATCCTTTATAAATTCCCGTGGCGATCTTTTCCAGGTACGCATCCTGCTCCAAAAGCTCTGCCTCATCGGGATTTGACAAAAATCCCACGCTTATTCCCGCTGCTGGTATCTCCACATCAAGCAATAGATCCTCATCCCCTGCAGGCGCTAACATAAGGGCCCTGTTACAGCTTTCGACCGCCACATTTCTGGTGATGGCATCCGCAAGATCCACATTTGAAAAATACGGTATAAAAAAGCTTTCGTTAAAATATCCGACTATTCCGTACTTACTCTGATCGGAGTCGGTCCCGGTTCTGATATCAACAAAGGCATCCGCCCTTGTCTCTTTTCTCAGATTCAGGATATCCTCTTTTGAGACCTCTTCTTTGTCAACATCCGGGCAATAAATCTTTATGTCTTTATCTTTTTCAAGATTTAAGAGCTTCTTTTCAACATTTGCGGACACTTCGCCGCTTCCGGATAAAACTGCCACAAAATCATACATTTCATGGGGCAGACCATATCTTACCAGCATCCTGTCATCTTCAAGGCTGGTCTCCACCTCGAAGATCTCATTGGTTCTCAAAGTATAAATGATGGCCTCGTCCGTCACCCTGTAATAGGCATCAGAAAGTCCGGACAAATCTCCCACGATCCTCTCGCCCTCAAGGTTATCTGCGCCCATTCCGCTTACATATATTAAGAGCGCCTTTTCAAAATAGTGGTTTTCCACTGTGACATTTTCGGGCTTCACCCCTTTAAAAAGAGGTATATACAGTTCCTTATCCATATTGGGATCGGATGAAAGGCGCATATCATATTTTGCAAGTTCCTCCGCCACCGTTCCCGAAATGGAATTTGGTGCGGTCTCCGCGATAACAACAGTCTTTCTGGAAGCTACCACAACGGAGAGGATAAGAGTGGGAATTCCAAGTGCCACCCACAGGATGAAGGTATAAATCAGATTCTTTCTCTCCATTTAATCCTGCTCCCGGTTATTATTTTTCTTTGGCGGCTTCGGACCCATAAACTGGTAGTAATAGGTCTTCATCATTCCGTTATATATCTTTCTGTTTTTATCAGCTTTTCTTCCTATGTATTCCTCCGCCTTGTCGTAGGCTGTGATCACATACATGCTCCAGCTGTCAAGCCCCTTATATCTCTCGCCCAAAGTGGTGTAGAGCGCGGGCATCTCGCTTTTTTCATTAAGTCTCTCGCCGTAGGGAGGATTGGTGATGATAAATCCGTATTTCTTTGGATGGCTCAGATTTGCCACATCACGCCTCTGGAAGTGGATCAGCTTGTCCACCCCGGCCAAAGCGGCATTTTCTCTTGCGATGGTAACCATCTCATCGTCCAGATCATACCCCTGAATATCGGTATCGATGTTTAAATCCATCTCATCCCTTGCTTCGTCCACCGTATCATACCAGATCTTTTTGCCCACGATATGTTCCCAGTTCATGGCTGTAAAATCCCTGTTCATTCCTGGAGCAATATTTGCCGCGATCATTGCGGCCTCGATGGGAATGGTACCGCTTCCGCAAAAGGGATCCACCAATATCCTGTCCTTGTTCCAGGGCGTCAGCATTATAAGGGACGCCGCCAGGTTCTCAGCTATGGGAGCCTTTGCGGTCAGTTTTCTGTATCCTCTCTTGTGGAGGCTCACTCCCGTGGTATCAAGTCCCACGGTCACTTCATCCTTTAACAAAAAGACTCTGATGGGAAAACTCTCCCCATCCTCCGAAAACCAGCTTATATTGTAAACGCTCTTTAATCTGTCCACCATGGCCTTTTTCATTATGGACTGGATATCGGAAGGGCTGAAAAGTTTGCTCTTTACACTGGCGGCCTTTGCCACCCAGAACTTTCCGTCAACCGGGATATAGTCCTCCCAGTTAAGGGCCTTTGTTCCCTCGAAGAGTTCATCAAAGGTTTCCGCATGAAAACTGCCTATCTTAATGAGGATCCTCTCGGCGGTCCTGGAAAACACATTCACTCTGCAAAGTGCTTCCTCATCGCCCAGAAAAGTCACTCTTCCATCGGTAACCTCTGAAATGTCATAGCCTAAATCTATTATCTCTTTTTTTAATACAGACTCCATTCCGAAATGGCACGGAGCTATAAGTTCATATTTTCTCATGTGTTCAAATACCTTTAACTGCTTTGTCTGCATTATCTGCTCAATCCGGCATTATCTGCCCTATCAGGCATTATCTGTCATTGCCGCCGGTTTCGGTCATCACAAATCAAAACAGATCTTATCCAAAAATTGTTTTTAATAATTTATTATATCCCAGATCAGCCCAAAAATAAAGTATTTTGCGATATATACAGGGTTTTTGATCATGAATTTACAAAAGCAAAATCCACACATACGTTCTTTTAAATTGCACAAAATCTAATCGTTAATTTTGTTAGGACTTTGGTACTACCAACAGTTGACTTACTGGTTCATAAGTACTATACTACTAACATAAAGAAAAGCTCTTCATCGTTTTTCTTTAGACCCTTATATATTAATTATTTATACTCCCCTCATTAATAGCCATCAGTTCCCCCTGATGGCTATTATACTCAAAGACAATCTACGAATTTTTGATTTTGAATTCTCCTAGATATAGTAAAAGAAGCTCTGCAGTTTAGCTGCAGGGCTTCTTTTACATTTATGATAATATTTTATTTTACGACAGCCATTGGCAAAACAACTTGATACAAAAATATACAAGCACCACCGGTATCATGATCGGTAATAAAAATGAAAAGATCCTGATTATAACGGTAAAGAAAAATACTGCTGCGATGATCTTCACCGAAGTCCTTACCCACCTTGGAAGAGCCATGAATTTCTCAAGGGCCTTTAACAAAAAGGGCTTTTCGGTGACTCTGTCATTATTTTCATAAGTACTTCTATTGCCATAACTACCGTAATTGCCATAGCTTTCACGGTAGGAATTGTCATTGTCATAATAGGAACCGTAATCTGAGCGCTCCTCATTTCCGCTTGCATTTACCGAGGCCGCACTGACAATGGATCTTGATATGAGCCTTGGGTCTCCCAGCTCCCGCAGGACATCTCCCTCACTTCTGCCGGAGCGTATCTGCATATTGATGTAATCTTCGTAATATCTCACATTGTTCTGAACCGAAGCACTGTCTAACTCTCTGCTGAGATCGCTATGAAGTTGTGACAAAAAATCCTGTTTACTCATAGTGCACATAACTCCTTTGGCTTTCGTCTTGAGTTATTGTAACACTGAAAATATGCAGGGGTAAATATTGCAAACTTAAAGGTTTTCTAAACATTTTATAAACTACAGATCGGTATCACTTACACTTTTAACAAGACGCGTTTCCCTGTAATATGCTTCCAACCTCTCACGGCTAAGCTCATACACGGGTTTAAACTGTATATCAAAATGGGGACCCATCTTTTCTTCCATAATGGCATCCGCCTCGGAGAAGTCCATGGCAGCCTTATAGCACCTCTCGGTGACAAGGGCATCATACACATCGGCAACGGCCATAAGCCTTGCTTCGATAGGGATCTCCTCACCTTTTAACCCTTCAGGGTAACCGGTTCCGTCCCACCTCTCATGATGATAGTGGGCAATATTTAAAGCCACCTCCAGGAAGTTTTCATCCTCCATACCGGAGAACATCTCTGTAATAAATTCCACACTCTTTTCAGGGTGTTTTTTCATCTGGGCAAATTCATCGTCGGTTAGATACCCCACCTTTTTAAGCACGCTGTCATCAACCACGATCTTTCCAAGATCGTGCATGGGAGCCGCCTTTATGATATTGTCACAGAATTCATCGGACCAGTTAAAGAGCTTTTCCTGTCTGATTGTATCGATAAGGATCCTTACCACATCACTGGTCCTCTTAACGTGACCGCCGGTCAGATAATCGCGGTTTTCCACGATGTTAGCCATTCCGATGAGCATCTTGTGCTGAAGGATATCCTGCTTGTTTACCCTGTCCTCCAGCTCCTTGTTGTACTTGGACAAAAGATCCACATAATTGTGTTTCGAAGTCTCATCCGCAAGTTCCACCAGATAGCCCTTTGCCTTGTCGTTGTACCAGATCCTGTCAACCGTCACTTCATAGTATTTTCCGCCGTTGTAATAGCCTGTGGAAAACAGCGCATTGTTTGAGTACTCATCGATCCAGTCCACAAAAAAGTCCAGCATATCGCCCTTCTGGATCTTTGAATCCACGCGACATTTTTCGATGCCGGGGATAATATCAAAGGCAACGGTGTTGCTGCCAAGATACCTGTAGGTATTGTCAAACATTACAAATGCATAATTGTCTTTTTTTAACAGGGATTCTGTGATATTGTCCTGCACGTTGTACAGCGCCAGACGGCGGTTCAAATACAAGAACAAAATGCCGTCGATTACATAAACGCCCGGCATAAACTCAAAATCCGGTGCCACATTCCTTCCTATCACGAACACCGAGATGGTGACAACCTCCATGGCTAAGAGGATTCGCACGTTTTTCCTGGAAACCGTGCTCTTTAACAGATAGGTGTATACCAAAAGCGCAACGGCAGAAAAGATAAATCCAAAGAGCAGGATGTAAAAGAATTTATATCCCGGACCGTGTTCATTGAAAACTGTGGACACGCCGTATGCCTGCCCGAATTCCACTTTTTTATAATAAAAATCGTTGAAGTCCGATCTCAGAACCAGGACATATACAAACATGCAATATGCATACAAAAAGAATCTTACCCATTTACCCACTCTGTAGTTACAGACATAGCATATGGCAAAAAACATGATGGGAGTCGCGAAACATCCGCCGATATAGGTCGCCTTGTTGGCCGTAAGCGCCTGTTCGAGATTGGTACTGAGAGCCAGCCCCAGATAACCGCAGTTGGCTAAAAAGAATGCAAAATGAATAAAGGAGAAATAATAATTCATCCTCCTTGTCCGCATATCAAGTATTGATGCGGAGAGAAATAATCCTGATAAAATAACTGAGAGTAAAAAATAATTTATCATCAAAAACCTCAAAGTCCTTAAACTTATAATTTATGAAAATTCCCCTCAGTTAATTATAATACACCTTAATTATCAAATTGTGTGAGAAAAATAACACAAATGAAACAATTTTAAAGACAAATCCAGAGACATTTTTAGAGACAGATTCTGTTCTTGCCGGAAGCCTTTGCCTTGTAGAGCTGTTCGTCGGCAAGTCTGATCCATCTCTCCTTCTGAAGACCGGGTCTGTAAGCCACAAGTCCGCCGCTGAATGAAAAGTTTCTGTCAGGGGCAAACGGGAATTTAAGTTCATTGACCTGGCTTAAAAGCTCCTCGGAATAGGCCTTTGCCTCCTCCAGAGGGCAGTCCCAGAATACCAGCACCATCTCCTCACCGCCGTATCTGAAAGGCATGGCATTGATGCCGGAGATGGCAAGCATTTTGTTTGCGATGGACACCAGGATCTTGTCTCCGAACTGGTGACCGTACATATCATTAACCTGCTTAAAATTGTCTATGTCGATCATGAGAAGTGACATGGGCGCACCGTCATACTTTGCGATAACCCTGTCCAGATAATTATCCATGGCAGCTCTGTTGTAAAGCCCGGTAAGTTTGTCGATCTTTACCTCTCTCTCAAGCTTATCCTCGTTCTGAGATGTCTTTTCGATGGTGGCCATTTTTTCTTTATTAAACTCACCAAGCATTATGGACATAACTCCTGCAAAAAACAGGATAAGTAACGGTACAAGAGTGTCTATCACAAAGTCTCTGTCGATAGTCTCCCTCTGCAGATATGTGGCGATCCTGACCCCGATGATAGTAACTTCCGATACCACCGTGATTCCTATCGTAAGGCTTTTTTTGGGAAAGACCGTGGACATAAAGATTGCCAGGACCGGAAGACCGTAGATAAGCTCCGAATCATAATAAGTCACCACTAGAGACATACAGATCACCAGCAAAAACAGACATACCCATCCG
>JAGDCK010000213.1 GCA_017958585.1 Lachnospiraceae bacterium | reverse complement strand
AATGGATAATGATATAAAAGTGCATTTTGTGGGGGCAGGTCCCGGAGCAAAGGATCTTATCACGGTAAGAGGAATGGAACTGTTAAAAAGAGCCGATGTGGTGATCTATGCCGGGAGCCTCGTAAATCCGGAGCTTTTGGAATATGCGCCGGGGGCAGAAGTTTTAAACAGCGCTTATATGACTCTTGAAGAAGTGATAAGTGCCATAAAAAAGGCCGTGGATGAAGGAAAAGAAGTGGTGAGACTCCATACCGGGGATCAGAGTATATACGGCGCCGTAAAGGAGCAGATGGATGAACTTGACAGCCTTGGCATCGGATACGATTCATGCCCCGGGGTGAGTGCCTGCTTTGGAGCTGCGGCTTCATTAAATATCGAATATACCCTTCCCGGCATAAGCCAGTCTCTTATAATCACCAGAACCGGCGGAAAGACGGAGGTCCCTGAGAGGGAGAGCATAGAAAGCTTTGCAGCCCATAATGCCACCATGGCAGTTTACCTTAGCACCTCCCTTTTGGATAAATTGTCAAAAGAGCTTATCCTTGGCGGATACAGTAAGGACACCCCGGCTGCCATTGTCTATAAGGCAACCTGGCCTGATGAGGAAAAGTATCTTTGCACGATAGAAACCCTCGCAGAAACTGCCGGGAAGCATAATATCACAAAGACAGCTCTTATCCTTGTGGGGGAAGTTCTCGGAACTGTAAATTATGAGAAATCGAGGCTTTATGCCGATGATTTTTCAACGGCCTATAGGAAAGCAAAGAAATGATCATAAGGATTATATCTTTTACAAAAAAAGGAAGTATCCTGTCTTCAAAGATACGGGAAGCCTTAACTGAAGACAGGGTTGAGATTATAGAAAAAGACAGGGATATTGAAGACGTTATTAAGGACTCCTTTGAATACGGGACAGCTCTTGTATTTATCGGAGCAGTGGGCATTGCTGTGAGGAAGATATCCCCTTATGTGAAGGATAAGCTTACGGACCCATGCGTTGTAGTCATCGACGAAAATGGAGAGTTTGTGATCCCTGTTCTCTCAGGCCATGTGGGGGGCGGAAACAGACTGTCCAGGAAAATCGCAAAAGGGATAAAAGCAACCCCGGTCATCACCACAGCCACGGATGTAAATGGGAAGTTTGGTGTGGATGAGTTTGCAGTGGAAAATGATCTTTTCATAAAAAACAGATCCTGCATAAAAAAAGTTGCAAAAAAGGTTCTGGAAGGGGAAAAGATTAAGGCAGGCATTATTAAGGACAAGGAATTCGCCTTTGAATCCGTATCAGATAAATTAAAAGAAATCCCTGAGGTGGAGACTGCATACACTGATAACGGTGACCCCGTCGATATACTTATAACCTGCGACAGGGATACTGAATCCTCCGACACCCTTATCCTGATCCCCAAGCGTTACGTCCTCGGCATAGGATGTAAGAAAGGGACGGATGCAAAAGACATAGAAAACTTTGTAATGGAACAACTTAATAAAAACGGTATCGATATCAGCGAAGTATGCGCTGTGGCATCGGTGGATCTGAAAAAAGACGAGGAAGGGATCCTCAAATTTGCTTCAAAGATAAAGGCAAAGGCACTGTTTTTTGACAGCGATACATTAAACCGCGCAGAGGGGGATTTTTCGGAGTCCGAATTTGTAAAAAAAGTCACCGGAGTGTCAAATGTCTGTGAGAGGGCAGCGGTCACGGCAGCAGGTGCCGGGTGTGAAACCATCATAAAAAAGACTGCCGGAAACGGTGTTACCATGGCGCTTACCCTAAGGAAAATGTAGAGAGTAAGGGCACAAAAAGCACCAAGGCGTAAAGGCACAAAAGCACAAAAGCACTAAGGCACAAAAGCACCAAGGCACAAATAGAAAAGAGGCATAGATGGGCAATATTATATATGTGGTGGGCATGGGCCCCGGAAAAAAAGAATTTATGACAGCACAGGAGATTTCAGTCATAGAAAAAAGTGACGTGATAGTAGGTTACGACCTCTATGTGAAGCTCCTAAAGGAAAGCTTTCCGGATAAAGAATATATGACCACCGGCATGAAGAGAGAGATCGAAAGATGCGAGCTTTGCGTAAAGCTGGCATCAGAAGGGAAAAACGTAGCTTTAATCTGTAGCGGTGATGCAGGGGTGTACGGAATGGCTTCCCCTTTACTTGAGATACTTCCCGAAGAAAGCGATACAGAGGTTTTTGTGGTGCCGGGGATAACGGCCGCATTAAGCGGAGCGGCACTTTTGGGAGCCCCCTTAAATCACGATTTTTGCCTTATCAGTTTAAGTGATCTCTTAACTCCTTTTGCCGTGATTGAAAAGAGGCTTAGAGCAGCCATACAGGGGGACTTTGCAATTTCTATCTATAACCCCGCCAGCAAGGGCAGGCCGGAACATTTAAAGAGAGCCTGCGAGATAATGATGGATGCCGGCGCAAGTAAGGACAGGATCTGCGGATATGTTGAAAACATAGGCCGGGATGATACAAAAACAGAGATCTGCACCCTGGAGGAACTGTCTGAGAAAGAATTAAATATGTTTACCACGGTTTTTGTGGGTAACTCGAAAACTTATGAAAAGAACGGAAAAATGATCACAAAGAGGGGATACAATGAGTGATATCTTGATTTTTGCAGGGACAACGGAAGGAAGGATCGTGGCAGAACTTTTAAACCGCTCAGGCATGGAGTGTGACTTAAGCGTTGCCACCAGATACGGAAAACTAATGCTTTCAGATATTGACGATCCGCGCATCACCGTGTTTGAGGGCAGATTAAATCCGGATGAGATGAGAGATCTTTACAGGAAACAGGGTACAAAGATCGTGGTAGATGCAACCCACCCCTATGCTGAGATCGTGACCAGGTCCATAAGGGAAAGCTTGCAGGATCCCTCATGTAAAGACATTGAATACATAAGGCTCTTAAGACCCCAGGAAAATGACTATGAGGGGGACAGATACGACGACGCAAAAGCCTGCGCCGAAGCCTTAAAAAAAACAGAAGGAAATATTCTTCTCACCACGGGAAGTAAGGAACTTTCCGCTTTTTGTGAGGATGAGGAGCTTAGGAAGAGGATCTTTGCCAGGGTTTTACCCGGGGAGGAGAGCCTTAAGCTTTGTACTGAAAACGGGCTTTTCGGAAGACAGATAATCGCCATGCAGGGACCCTTTTCAGAAGCTATGAATGAGGCTACCATACGGGAATTTGATATAAAGCACCTGGTCACAAAGGACAGCGGAAACACGGGAGGAGAGGATACAAAGATCCCTGCCGCCATTAAGACCGGCGCAAAGGTGCATATCATAAACAGGCCCAAAAACTGGGAAGAAGAGGGCGTGAGCCTTAAGGAGACGATTGAAAGGCTTGAAGAAAAGCTTGGAACAAAGGTAAAAAAGAATCACATAGTGGTTAACCTCTCCGGAATAGGATGCGGAGATGTAAATCTTATTACAGGTGAAGTAAAGGAAGCAATTCAAAACGCAGATTATATTTTTGGCGCTGAGAGAATGCTTGGTATCACAAAGGAGTTAAATGTTAAAAAAGATGTGATCATGAATCCCTTTTATACGGAGGACATGATCTGTCCCTTTGTGGCTGATATTAAGGATTCAGCCATCGGAGAAAAGTGCGTCACCGTCCTCTTTTCGGGGGATACGGGGTTTTACAGCGGATGCGAAAAGCTTTTGGCGGCCTTTGAAAAGATGGAGGGGATCGAAGTGAAGGTCCTTCCCGGCATTTCTTCCGTTTCACTCCTTGCTTCAAGGATAGGAGAGTCCTATCAGGATGCTTCGATCTTAAGTCTCCATGGAGTAAGTGAAGACATCTGGAAGGGGCAGCTTGTTGACAGCGTAACATACAATAAAAAGACCTCGTTTTTGTGCTCCGGATTAAAGGATGTAAAAAGGGCGGCAGAGGTTTTAACAGAGAGCGGCTTTTTACATGTAAAGATGTATGTGGGATATAAACTCTCATACAAGGATGAAAAGATTTATATCTGCGAGCCTGAAAATATTTCTTCCATAGAGGGGGAAGGGCTTTATGTTGTGATGGTGATAAATGACTCCTTTAAAAAGAGGAATCTCACACTCTTTTTAAGGGATGAGGATTTTATCAGAGAAAAGGTTCCCATGACAAAGGAAGAGATTAGGAGCCTTTCCATTGAGAGACTGTTTCTGAAAGAGGGGGATGTATTTGCTGACATTGGAAGCGGAACCGGTTCTGTTACGGTGCAGGCAGCAGCGCTCTCTCCGAAGCTAAGAGTTTATGCCCTGGAAAAAGACCCTGAGGCAGCAGAACTAACAAGGCGAAACGCAGAGAAATTTAAACTCAGTAATGTAAGTGTAATAAACGAGGATGCTCCGGAAGGGTTAAAGGATATACCGGCTCCCGATGCTGCTTTTATCGGGGGAAGCGGAGGGAAACTTAAGGACATATTAAGTACCCTGAAAAGCATGAATCCTAAAATGCGTGTTGTCATAAATGCGGTAACACTGGAGACTGTATGTAAAGTTAGGGAGCTTATCTCAGAGTTTGGCATTAATGACCCGGAGATACTGCAGGTTCAGATAAACAGAGGCAGAAAAGCCGGTGAATATAATCTGCTGCAGGCAGGAAATCCCGTGTTTATCTTCGCATTCAGTTTTAGTTAAAACGATAAAGAATAAAGGTATATATGAGAAAGACTTTTATGATAGCCGCCACAAAGAGCGGCAGTGGAAAAACTACCATCACATGCGCACTGCTTAAGGCCTTAAAGGACAGGGGCCTAAAGGTAAACAGCTTTAAGTGCGGCCCTGATTATATCGATCCCATGTTTCACAGAAGTGTCATAGGTATTCCGTCAAAAAATCTCGATCTGTTTTTCTGTGATGAGGAAGGCTTGAGAGAAGTTTTTTATGGGGATGATAATAGTGAGATATCCGTAGTTGAGGGCGTGATGGGACTGTATGATGGCATAAATGTATCATCCGATGAGGGCTCATCCTATGATATTGCCTGCAAACTGGATATTCCCATCGTCCTTGTGGTGGATGCCCACGGTATGGGAAGAAGCATAATCCCACTGATAAATGGCTTTAAGAGTATGGACAGGGAGAATCTGATATGTGGAATTATACTTAATCGCATTTCGGGATCCTTTTATGAGACCATAAAGCCCGTAATTGAAAAAGAGTGTGGCTTGACCGTGGTGGGATATGTGCCAAAAAGTGCGGAAATGGTATTTGAGAGCAGGCACTTGGGGCTTATGCTACCGGGAGAGGTGGAAGCTTTAAGCGATAAGCTCTCTGCGGCAGCAGGCATGGTAAATGAGACCATAGACATTGACCTGTTGATTAATAGTGTAGCCGGTGAATGTGACAGTAGCGGTGCCATAAAGCTTAAATCACAAAAAGACAGTGACCTGTGTTTATGTGGCGATGTCACCGGTCTTCGGCCCTTAAGGCTGGCCGTAGCAAGGGATGAGGCCTTTTGTTTTTATTATGAGGAAAATCTGGAAGCCCTAAAAAATGCAGGGTTTGAAATAGTTGAGTTTTCTCCTGTCCATGACAGGATTCTCCCCGAAAATGTGGACGGGTTACTCCTTGGAGGAGGATATCCCGAAAACCATGCGGGGGCTCTTTCTGAGAACAAGTCCATGCTAAAAAGCATAGGTGATGCTATTAATAATGGCCTTCCCACACTGGCGGAATGCGGAGGATTTATGTATCTTCACAAGACGCTGGTCACAAAGGATGGCGAAAGCTTTGAAATGGCAGGAGCAGTGGACGGTGCGGTTCATTATACGGATCATCTGGTTAGATTCGGATATGTAATTTTAAGGGATAAAGAAAACAGATTTTTAAAGGATGCAGAGAAAGGTTCCATAAAAGGACACGAGTTTCACTATTTTGACAGTACGGATAACGGGTCCGATGCCATTTGCACAAAGCCTGTCACAGGGAAAACCTGGGAGGCTTCCCACATAGGAGAGGATGGAAAAACCTGGTGGGGATTTGCCCATCTATATTATCCGTCAAATCCTGAGTTCGTTAATAGATTTGCACATATATGCAAAAAAAATGCGGAGAACAGAAAGTAAATCTGTTCTCCGTTTTTTTGCGCTTGTGGCGCGGCTTAACAGGTTTGAGACAAATCCGTTAAGTGAGATATATGAGCTTTTTAATCTTTGCATTTTCAAGAGCGAATGCCGCACTATAGAAAAACACAGCGCTTCCAAAAGCCTGAATGACACTTCCCGAGATGGAAGCAATGAGTGCAGCCTGTGTTCCAAAGAGAATGGCTTCCGCAATGTAATATCCAACCCCTGTGATCAGAAATGCTATCACCGGTGCAAACAGATTTCTCTTTGTGAGAAGCTTTGCATTTTTTGAGGAAAAGGGCAGTACCAACAGTATTTTGATGATAACTGTGGCTATTGTCCACATGGGTGCAGTAAGTAAATCTGCGATACCTCCGCCAAGTGCTCCCACAGCCATGGCATATGGCGTTGGAAGAAGGACTGCCGCAAGATATATTATGGAGTCTCCGAAATGTATGTATCCTCCGTTTGCTCCGACCGGAATATGAAACAGATATGCTGTAAAGAGTATGGTTATTGCAGCCATGGCTCCTGTGATCGCAATCAGTCTTGTCTTTGGATTGATATTTGTGTCTTTCATATTTGTTCCCTCGTCTTTAAGATTTTTTCAAAATCAACACCGTAGTTTCTGTCGGTGGAAGATGTTGCTTCAATGGATCTTTTTATAAAGTCCGCCGCTTTTGAAACGGATTCCTTGATGGTATGGCCGTTTAATACATTTCCAAGTACCGATGCCGCAAACAGATCCCCGGTTCCGGAATAGCTCCTTCCGTTGGTGGCCGATCTGATGATGGCAGTGCCCCCATCGGAGATGACCAGGTTACACACGGTGTCTTTGCTTTCTTCGATCCCTGTTACGATAACACTTTTAGAGCCCTTGGCTTTTACGGATTCACCTATGGCCATGATCTCGTCGATCTCGTATTTTTTGTGCTCAATGCCTGCCAGGATACAGAGTTCTGTAAAGTTTGGCGTTATGATATCGGCTTTTTCCGTAAGCTTAACGATCCTGTCAAGCATCTGATCCGAATAGTTGGCATAGGGCTTTCCGTTGTCCCCCATGACAGGATCCACCAACAGAACAGTGTTATCTTTTTTATAAAGATCTACAAATTCCGTAATCTGATCCGCCAGTTCAACAGACGGTATATATCCTGTGAGTATCCCGTCGAATTCTTCTTCCTGTTTTTCCCATTCCTCTTTGCATTTTGTTACCATATCATGCATTTCATGCTGGAAATAGGACGAAAAACCCGTCTGGGCTGTAAGGACTGCTGTGGGCACCGGATTAACTTCGATCCCCATGGATGACAGTATTGCTATGTCTGCCACCAGTGAACATTTTCCAAAACCTGACAGATCGTTTATGGCCGCGACTTTCATTTTCTAAACGTCTCCTGCTTGTTGTTTATGGAAACTATAAAATGTTTTTGATCATATGAATATACTCAGTTTGAATACTTTTTATATGACCAGATGAATGCGGTGAGACGGACAGGACACCCCACCGATATGCGCGGAATGAAATGAAGATCTGAAGAGCAGATCCTAAGGCGGACAATTAATGGAGGAAACTGCCTTGAAAAAAAGATTCTCAGATAGTATAATTTATTGGTTGTATACGGCTAAATGAGGCCGCTTCAATGGGAAAGATAACAGAAAACCGCATATTTGCGGAATGGAGGAAATATTATGAAACTTGGAATCGTAGGTCTCCCTAACGTCGGAAAGAGTACTCTTTTCAATTCCCTTACAAAGGCAGGAGCAGAGAGTGCCAATTACCCTTTCTGTACGATAGACCCTAATATAGGTATCGTGGCTGTACCCGATGAGAGACTTAAACTCCTGGGAGATATGTATAAATCAAAAAAGGTTACACCTGCAACCATCGAATTCGTTGACATTGCGGGCCTTGTAAAAGGAGCATCAAAGGGTGAGGGTTTGGGAAACCAGTTCCTTGCAAACATCCGTGAGGTAGATGCCATAGTTCATGTGGTAAGATGCTTTGTGGATCCTAACGTTGTGCATGTGGACGGTTCGATCGATCCGTTAAGAGACATAGAGACCATTAATCTGGAGCTTATCTTTGCAGATCTTGAAGTGGTTGAGAGAAGATATGCGAAGGTAGGAAAGAGTGCAAGGATCGACAAGACCTATGCAAAGGAAGCTGAGCTCCTCGAAAAGATAAAGGCACACCTTGAGGGTGGCAACATGGCAAAGAGCATGGAGATCACCGATGAGGACGAGCTGGCCCTTATGAAGGAATACAATCTTTTGACATACAAGCCTGTTATCTATGCCGCTAATGTGGCAGAGGATGATCTTGCGGATGACGGCGAGAGCAATGAGATGGTTTCAAAAGTAAGAGAGTTCGCAAAGGGTGAGGGCAGTGAAGTATTCGTTATCTGTGCTCAGATAGAGCAGGAACTTTCCGAACTTGATGACGACGAAAAGAAGATGTTTTTGGAGGATCTGGGACTTACTCAGTCAGGTCTTGATAAACTTATCGCAGCAAGTTACAAGATT
>JAGDCK010000212.1 GCA_017958585.1 Lachnospiraceae bacterium | reverse complement strand
CAACCCACCAGAAATCCACGCCGTCCTTCTCCAGGGGGTGATGCAGATATTTAAAATATGCATCCATGAATTTCCTGTCATTTACGTTAAATTCGATTGTCTCCTCTTCCGCCGCGTTAACTCCGAGAGCTTTTGCCATCTCGGGATAGGCATCTTCAAATCCCCTGACACCGTCTGCAGGATGAAGATTTAAGGTGATGTGTTTACCCATCTTGTGCAGGGTCTTTAAAAATCTCTTGGGATCCGGGAACAGATCTTTGTTCCAGCTGTAACCGGTCCATCCGCTTCCGTATTTTTCGGGAACCTGGGTCTTGTGCCAGTCCATATCGATAACCGATACGGAGATGGGAATATCCTTTTCCTCAAATTCCTTCATGAGCTTAATGTATCCCGCCTCATCATAGGGATAGAATCTGCTCCACCAGTTTCCCAGGGTATATCTGGGAAGAAGGGGTGCAGAACCGCTCAATCTGTAAAAATCCTGCAGGCATTTTATATAATCATGGCCGTAGGCAAAGATATAATAGTCCTCTTCACAGGTCTTTCTAGCTTCCACCCATCCGTCGCTCTTAATCACAACGGACTTGGAATCATCAATTACAGCCAAGCCCTTTTTGGACATGATACCCTTGTCCAAAGTTGTGGAACCGTCCACATTGTCAAGGGTTCTGGCTGTTCCCTGAAGGTTCTCCACCTCAGTGCCAAAATTATATACATCCAGGCCTTCCACGGGATTTTTTAATTTGATCTGAAGGCTCTTTAAACCTTTTTTAGGATCAAAATAAACCGTCAGCGCCTCAGTGTCGATCTTCAGGATCCCTCTGTTTGTCTCAGAAGAAAACTTCGGCAGATCAAATTTTCTGCAGATGGCAAGCTTTGTTGCCTCATCCAGAAAATCACCATTTTCCTGATACTCGACTCTGATGAGCCTGTCAGTCAAAACCGTAAATCTGTAATTGTCTCCCTTGATAACTGCTTTTTCATCAGCCACCGGATTTAATTCGATCACTTGTCCTATATCAATCATCAGTCTCTCCACAAATATATTGTTAAACGTTTAACTAACTCTGAAAAATATAAATTACGGTTTTTGTCCGGAACCATATATGTTTTCAAAAACCGTAATTTATCAAAAAATCTAAACTAAAATAAAATATGCGCCCTTTGCAGGAACCTTGAGTTTGATGCTGCGGTTACCGCTGTTCTCCGTAAAATCAAGCTTATTTCCAAAGATGTCCTGTGCAGGGATCCTGCCGCATGCTCCTACCACTCCCACGGGGATCTCTACCTCGCAGGGATTATCATTTTCACTTACCACGGCAATTGCCACCTGATCCTCATAGAATCTTGCAATGCTTACCACGTAGTCTGAAGCAGAAAGTACTTTCATTCCGCCTTCTGTAAGCGCCTTTGAAGCAGTCCTTGTCTTTGCAAGGGTGGAATAAAGTTCGTAGTGCTTACCCTTCTCGAAATCTTCCTGCCACGGCATGGGGAATCTGCATCCCTCATTGGTGCCTACCACTCCTCCGATACCTGCCTCGTCTCCGTAATAGATGGAAGGTGTACCGATGAGGATAAACTGTAATATCACCGCTCCGCGATACATATCAAATGTGATCTCAGGGTTGTTTGCAAGTCTCGTCACATCGTGTGAATCGATGAGATTAAACTGATTCTGCCACATGATAAAAGGTATATGGGACAGATGCTGCATAAGCGCACCCTTGAAATCTTCCGCCGTCATCTTCAGATTAAGGCTTTTTAAAATATCGTTTCTCTCATTGAACAGATCGCTCTCACCAAGGACTTGCCTGATGATCCTGCTGCAGCCAAAGTAGTTCATGGCTGAATCCCACTCATATCCGTTTAAATAAGTGGCCACATCACCCCAGTCCTCCGCCAGAATGTAAGCCTCGGGGTTAACATCCTTAATGGATTTGTTTATAAGGGGCCAAAGTTCTCTGTTTAACTGTACATCGTCATTTCTTGCAAAGACATCAGCCACGTCAAAGCGCCATCCGTCAATGCTGTAAGGGGGCTTAAGCCATTTTTTTAGGACTGAATCCTCGCCCCCAAAGATTATATCTCTGAGTTTTTCGGAGGTATAATTCAGTGTAGGAAGTTCCTTAACGCCCGCCCAGCCAAGGTACTCGTTTGAGTCCTTTTCAAAGAAATAAAAATCTCTCTCCTCGCTGTCAGGGTTGTTGTAAGCGCCCACGGATTTATCAAAAAATGTTCCGTATTTATTGAACCATTTATGATTACTTCCGGTGTGGTTGATGGAAATATCAAGTATAAGCTTCATTCCGTTGTCATGAAGCGCCTTTGACAGAGATGCCAAAGCCTCGTCCCCGCCAAAATGTTTATCAACATGGAAGAAATCCACGCAATCGTATTTGTGATTTGAAGGAGCGCTGAAAATGGGATTTAAGTAAACCGCTGTGACACCCAGTTTTTTGAGATAGGGTATCTTTGCTTCAACGCCCTGCAGATCTCCGCCGTAAAAATCAAGGCAGAAACCTTTGTCGTAAGGAAGGGCCTCATCCGACCAGTCCTTCATATGTATGGTCTTGTGACCGTTAAATTCATATTCGCCGTCCTGCACGTCATTTGAAGGATCGCCGTTACAGAATCTCTCGGGGAAGATCTGATAAAATACTGCATTTCTCACCCACTCGGGCTGCTTTATGTCAGCCAAAAGCACAAAGTCGGTGCTTCCCTCGGGGATATATGAGGTGATCTGTCCCTGGGTGTAGTAATAAACGATATCATCGCACACCAGGTAGAATCTGTACTGCATCCTCTTTTCGGTGACAGGCATTTCGCCCTTATAATATGTAAGGTGATTCTGAGTTTTCTCCGGTTTCATTTCCACGAGATTTTCCGCACCGTTTCTTAAGTATCTTAAGAAAATATGCTTTACGGGAGCATCCTCATAAAGTCTCAAGAAAACACTCACCTTATCGCCAAGACTCGGGATCTGTTTGGAGACAAACTCCTTTGATCCGTCACTGTACACACTTTCAAGCCAATTATTCATTTTTTCGTCGACCTTTCTCTAATTATAGACCTCCCTTACAGACTGTCTCTCCACGATCTCCACATCGACGATCTCATTTACGGAGATCATCTCCTTGGATTCGATCATCCTAAAGAGGGCATCCCCCGCATCACTGGCTTTTTTCTCCAGGTTCTGGGACACTGTTGTAAGCTGAGGGTTGGAATATCTGCACTCAGGCAGATTATCAAATCCGATCACCGAAATATCATCCGGAACCTTAAGTCCCGAAAGTTTTAAACCTTCCATTACGCCAAAGGCCAGGATATCAGACATGGAAACCACCGCTGTGAATTTCTTTTTGGAAAAAGCGATCTTTCTGCCTGCTTCCACACCCTGTTCGAACATGGTAAGGCTCTCAAAGATATTGTCTGAGGTGATCTGTATATTTTTTTCTGCAAGGGCATCGGAAAATCCTTTGAATCTCTGCTTGATAACTCCGGGGCTGTCGACGTTGGGACCCACGAAAGCAATCTCTCTGTGTCCCTTTCCCATGAGATATCTGGCAGCAAGGTAGCCGCCCTTGTAGTCATCAATACCTATATTTGCAATGTTTAAATCTGAGGCGTATGTATCAATGTAGACTGTGGGAACTTTTTTAAGCTTAGTCTCAAGTTCGGGCACTTCATCCCTGAAAGCTCCCAAAATGATCATTCCGTCAACATTCCATGTTGAAAAGACAGGAACGATCTCCTCACATTTTCCAACACTTCTCACCATCAGGTAATAACCCTTGTTTCTGACATATTTTTCAAGCATTGCCAGGATCTGGGTATAATAAGGAGATATGGAAAAAGGTTCAACAGGACTTAAGTTTGGCATTACCACGCCGATGATCCTGCTCTCTTTTCTTGCGAGGGATCTTGCGGTAGCGCTGGGATTGTAATTATTCTCCTCCACTATCTGCATTACTCTTTTAATGGTTTCCTCGGAAACCTTGTTGTGATTTCCGTTGATAACATTTGATACTGTTGCCGTACTGACACCCGCAGCTTTTGCGATGTCTTTGATCTTCATTGCCATCTTCTTACTCCACGATAAATTATTCTGATATTACAAAGAACTCCCAAGGCGCCAGAGTAACTTCACCGCTAAGATCATATTCTCCTGCGGTAGTCTCCTCAAAATCATAGTTGCCGGAAGTGCATCCATGGAGTATTACTTTACTGTCATCAGATACAAAATCAGCAAAATTACCTGTAGAATCTCTCTTGCATAAATTCACGATCAATTTTATCACATTTCCATCTTTTTCTCTCGAAAAAGCTACGATATTTTTGCTTCCGCTGTCAAAATATTCAGCCTTTCCTCCATAGGTACCGGAGTAAAGTGCAGGGTTCTCATGGCGAATAGTTGCCAGGTGACCCAAAAGTTCTCTGTAGTCATATTCGGAAGAATCCCATCTGACAGCATCCTTTGATGTAAATGCTATGGCATGGTCAAGTCCGATCTCATCTCCGGTGTAGATCATGGGTACTCCGGGGATCATGAACATATATGTAAAGAATGCGGGAAGTGCATCACTTCCAAAGCCACCCATAATGGTGCGCTCATAGCTGTTCTTGTCATGGTTGTCCATAAAGTTGAGAGAATAGGTTCCCTCGGGATATTTTTCGGGAACATAAAGTCTTAATTTATCTGCGGTCTTCATTCCCTTTGCAACACCAACCATGGCATCATAGAGATCCCAGTTGTAATTCATATCAAAGGCATAATCGAGGAGTCCCACTACCATATTATCCTCTGCCAGCATGTAAACAGGCTTGATGGCTTCCAGTGCCTCTCTTGCATCCTCCCAGAAATCCTGGGGAACGCCTGTGGCATAGTCGCATCTGAATCCGTCAACATCAAAATTCTCTACCCAGTATTTCATGCACTCGATCATCTCTGCGCGCATATCATAATTGTCATAGTTTAAGTCAGCCACATCGGGCCATCCCATGTTTTCGGGGGAAATGATATTTCTGTTAGCATCCTGGGTATACCAGTCGGGGTGATCGGTGATCCAAGCACTGTCCCATCCTGTGTGGTTTGCAACCCAGTCGAGCATTATGTACATGCCCTTCTCGTGAGCCGCATCAACAAGTGCCTTAAAGGAATCTTTGTCACCAAACTCAGGGTTTACTTCTCTGTAATCCGTGATGGAATAGTAAGAACCCAAATGTCCGCTTCTGTTTTTAAGTGAGATGGGGTAGATCGGCATGATCCAAAGCACATTTACTCCCATATCAACCAATGTATCAAGTCTCTCTGCAAAGGCATCAAATGTACCTGCAGCTGTATACTGTCTGATATTTACTTCATATACAACGGCATCCTTTGCCCACTCAGGCTGCTCGGATACTCTCTCTGCTGTCTCTTCTGCAGTTTCTGCGGCAGTCTCTTCTGCTGCTTCTGTTTCATCTGAGGCAGCTTCTGCACTCTCTTCTGCCTCTTCAGCTTCTACAGTCTCTTCCACAGCACTTTCTGCTTCCGGTGCAGGATTTTTCTGATCAGTGCAGGCTGTTGCAAATACCATTGTCACAGCAAGTAACAAACTGATTAATCTCTTTTTCATTTCATACACTTCCTTTTTTATGTACGGACTATCGTCCACTCTCTGTTATCATTTTCTTTGCGGCCGGAATCTTTTCGGATAGGCCGTCAAGGCTTGTCAGCCTCCACTCCCAGTTGGGGCTTCCCACTGTGCCGGGGGTGTTTAATCTTGCTGCGTCGTCGAGCGCCAGAAGGTCAAAGGCAGGAACGATTGCAAGATTTGCTCTGCTTTTATATACGTAATTTAATATTTTCCAAACAAGTTTTTCACCGGGATTTGCAAAAGTAAAGAAACGTCTCTTTACTTTTCCGAGGGTCTTTTTGTCGAGATCCTTTAACCAGCCGAGGGTGGTCTGGTTGTCATGGGTTCCGGTATAGATCAGCTGGTTCTCAGCAGGTCCTTTTTTATCAAGAGCGGAAAACTGCTCAATATACATTCCGGGCAGATTGTAATGATCTCTTAATACCAGCACTTCGGGTCTTAAATCTCCCAGGTCCTCTGCCACGATCTGAATGTCGGGCATCTTTTCATAAACAGTGTCAAAAAGTTTGTATCCGGGAGCCTCGATCCACTCTCCCTCAACAGCTGTAGGGCAACTTGAAGGGATCTTCCAGTAAGTGTCGAATGCTCTGAAGTGATCTATTCTGATAATGTCATAGAGCTTTGCGCTGTATGAAAGTCTGTCCAGCCAGAACTTAAATCCGTCAGCCTCCAGATTATCCCAATCGTAAATAGGATTTCCCCATCTCTGACCGGTCTCTGAGAAATAATCAGGTGGAACACCTGCGATGAATCTGGGGTGTCCGTCCTTGTCCAAGAGGAAGTTCTTTCTGCCCTGCCATACATCCAGTGAGTCGATTCCCACATAGAAAGGAATATCTCCCATGAGCAGAATTCCCTTTTCGTTGGCGTATTTTTTAAGTCTGTTCCACTGTCTGCAGAACATAAACTGTAAGAACATTGCATATTCGATGTCATCCTCATAGGGAGTGATATCAAACTTTCCGTCCAGGATATAATCCTGTTCTTCCCTGGGCCACTCGTTCCAGCAGCGCATGTCATTCTTTGCCTTCAAGGTGATGAATATGCCGTAGGGGCGAACCCAGAAAAGGGCTTTAAATGCCTCATACTCTGCCTTAAGAGCTGTATCAGCGTTCTCTCCGCCAATCTTTTCCTTAAAACTTTCAAATGCTTCCCTGAAATAAGGTGCTTTATAGGAGGCTGTGGCTGTGTAGTCAGCTTTCCCGGGAGTCTTGTTGTCGTATTTTGACAAAGTGCTCTTTATGAGTCCCTCCTCTGCCATAAGCCCAAGATCCAGATATACGGGATCTCCTGCGTAGGATGAAAAGGGCTGATAAGGAGAATTGCCGTATCCAAGAGGATTTAAAGGCAATATCTGCCATATTTTCATCCCCATATCGGCAAGGATATCAACAAATCTGTAAGCTTCCTTTCCGAAAGTACCCACGCCTTCAGCTGAGGGTAAAGAAGAAATGGGCATAAGCACGCCACCCATCCTTTTGTTTTTTGCTTCCATAGTCATAATTTAATCCCTTACTTTTCCCAAATTATTTTTAATGGTAAAACATTAACCAAAGTTTTTTAAACGGACCTCTAAATCCGCTTAAAATCAAGGTTTTTCAACAGTTAATTTTAAAACTAGGTTTAACGGTTAACTTATTTATATCATTTTGCAGGGGTAATGTCAAGAAATTTAAGGACGTTAACAGGTTTTAACCTTTCAAATTAAGAGAGAGAAGGGAACAAAAATGTTCCGCTTCTCCCTCTGAAAAAGTTATGGTATAGGCTTTTAAGTAAACCGCTTAACTATTTCTATTTAAATATATTCCAAAAAACAGCGCTTGTCAATCAAAATTTGGTACGCTAATGTTTTACAAAATTGTATTGAAACTTCATGCAAGCATGATGATCTGAACCCGGCTCATTGCAATAAAAAAGAATCTCGCTTGCGAGATTCTACGCGCCGAGCGCGTGTTGCTTTAGCAACAATCTTCTTCTCGCGCGAGTGCGCATCCTTAGCGGAGCGTTTGTTACTTTATAGGAAATTCGGAGGAATTTCCTATAAAGTAACAAACAGAGCATACTTTCGTATGCTCTGCCTGTCTGAAACCAATAATCTGTATAGGAGAAAGTTACTCAGCACTCTTTTTTCCTTTTAACACAAAATATGTGACAAGTGCTAAAAGTGTAAGGGCCGCAAATGCTAAAAGGATCACTGCACCGGCTCTTGATGAGCTTTCGCCTGCCAAAAGGGGTGTCTCCTCATCCTCGATTCCGGCAGTGGCTGTAATCGCCTCATTTTCGCCGGAATTCTCATCCTGTGCATCAATTGCGGTTTCATCTGTATTAACACCGTTTTCATCCTCGTTTTCGGCGTTTTCACCCTCTGTGATGGCGCCGTCTGAAAGAGGAGCCTCTTCGTCACCAATCTCGTCAGTCACGGCATCGTTATTTACAGTAGGTCTTACAGGGGTGACATTTCCTGCATTTGCCGGATTTGTCTGATTTCCCTGGGCAGCATTATCTGCCGCAGTGTTTCCCTGTGCTCCTGCATTTGATGATCCTGAATTTGATGATCCTGACTGAGAAGAACCGCCGGACGACTGTGTATTTCCACCGGCAGAATCTGTGCCTGCTCCGGTATTTCCGGAAGGTGTGGAAGGAGTATTTCCTCCGGCAGGAGTCTGACCGTTTTCATTATTGTCGTCTGAAGGGTCATTGTCATCAATAACCTCAGGAACGTAATCAGGAATAGTTTCTATCTCAGTGTATGTTGTTCCGATGAATTTGTTCTTTTCATCGTCGTTTGAGATCTCAGTACCGTACACAGCCTCAGTTCCTGTATAGTAGAGAAGATACTTTCTGGACCAGCCCTCTCCTCTTTCCCCGGTTTCTGCATCATATCCGCTGGATACGCTTCCACCGAGACCGTTTACTATATGATTGATCTTCTGCAATGCTCCGTTATCGTTTGCAAAGGTCTGGAGGCATGCATTTTCAATGAGGATTCCCGCTCTGTTTGGAACTTCGATGGCGTTTTCAAGCTCTATCGAAACATCCTTTGAATCTCTGTTTTCTCCGGCATTGATAAATACATTGTAAATTCCAAGTCCCACAGCATAGTGAGTGTTTACATTGTCGGAAACCTTGTAGGAAGCATATCCCTTTACGGTTCCGTCATGGCTCATCCACTCTTCCTGACTTATGGGATCGTAGCAGGTCTCATTCTGATAGAAATATGTTGCTCCGCCCTCTCCGTTCCAGAGAGTTGTATAATCCTGGAAATGCTCGTTAAACAGTGCATATACATTTACATCGTCACCGTTAACTACAAGTCCGTGTTTTGACTCGTTTCCGTACCATGAAACTCCTGCACCGTGATCGGCTCTCCAGATCCAGAAATGATCTCCGATCACATCATTGGTGTTGATGATGATTCCGTTCTCTGCCTTTGTAACTGTGCCTGAGGTTCCTCCGACTCTCACAAAGATATCCTGAAGTATTACAGGATCTGCGGAATTGTCATTACTGTTTTTCTCATCACCTGCCACAAGTAAAGCCTTGCTGTCCTCACCTGCGTCGATCAAAAGTCCCGAAACTCTGACACCCTTCTCTGCGCTTATCTTAAGTGCAGCTTCATCGTTGTCACAGATGATGGTAGCCATTCCCGTTCCGAGAAGTACTGTATTTTCTTTTGTTACATTAATGGGCTCCTCAGCGTGATATTTTCCGGGTGTGAAATAAATGTTTTTGCCCTGACTGAGTGCTTCATTGATATCCTTTGCGGAATCTGCGGGAGAAGCTACGTAAAAGCTCTCAAGGTCAAGGAAAGAACCCTCTCCCATTCCATCATTTGCTTTTCCCTCTCCCCAGCTGATGCCTTCAGTGTTTTTCATAACAGCGGGAACAAATACCTTGAACTTTCCGTCCTCGGTAAACATAAAGGGTTTCTCTGCGATGACGGGAGTATCATTTACATAGGTAAATACCTGCTGTGCTCCGTCACCTGTGGGGATACCCCAGTTTGAATATCCGTTTCCGTTCTTTAAAGGAAGTCCTGTCACTTCGTCCAGTTCATTTGCCGCATCAACTCCCATAAAGAAGTTGTTCAGTGTGGTACCGAAGGTCTTTCCTGTGATAAGCGTATTTCTTGTAAAGAACTGCTGACCGGACCAGGTTCCTGCAGCATCGTCAGCTGCGGAATCAATAAATGAGTCGGCTACATATCCGCCGCTGGCCCATCCGTACTGCCAGTCGAATGATACGGGACGGTTTGTGTATATCCTTCTCATGGGAGCAGCCTGTGCAGCGGCCCAGTTAAGGTATCCTGCTCTCCAGCTTCCGTAACCTGTATTTCCCGTAGCACTTCCATCATTTATAAATGCGAGATTCTCAACACTTCTCCAGAAATTACATGTGGAATTGTCGCTTCCGATGTAAGCCGGTATTGCGATATTGGTAAGAACTGTGTCTGTGGGCACTTTTCCAAGTCCGTTAAAGCTTGTATAGAATCCTGCATAAATACATGTGATATCGGAATAATCTCCGGGTTTAAAATAGATCTGATAGCGATCTGCCTTAAACTGAGCATCCGCACCTGAATCGCTCTGTTTTTCATACAGTTTCTGAAGAAAATCATTTACAAGTGCTGCATCGTCATCCTCTGAGAAAAAGATGGTATTTCTGCCAAAGACTTCTGTCTCAAGGGATGTGTAAGCGGATTCATCGCTCTTCTCGCCACCGTTTACGGCAACAACCTTATAATAATGCGCATATTTATCGGTTCCTTCAAATGAAACCGTTGCCTCACACTCTGTGGTCTCAAGTATCTCAGAATATCTTCCGAACATACTGCCTGCTTCCATTACCTTGTAGCTTAAGGCATTTTCTGCGGCATCCCATGTGAGGGTAAATGTGTTCTCGTTTTCTTTTAATTTAATATTTGCGGGAGTTGCGGGCTTAACGCCTGCTCTTGTAGCTAAACTTACCTTTTCAGAAAAGTCTGAGGTCACATCCTCGTCCTCTTCAAGCACAGTCTTTAAAGCAATATCATATGTGGTTCCTGATTCAAGACCTGTAAGTGTTGCGGAAGTTTCTCCTCCCACAGTCTTTAATAATGTATATTCACTTTCACTGTCTTTTTTTGCATAGATCAAAACCTTTGTATAAAGGCATTTGGGAACACTCCATGACACATCAATTGTGGATGTGGTTCTGGATGACTCATCAAGTGTAACGTTTGTGGGAGCAACCACTGTTAAAGGTCCTGAAACCACAAACTTTTCTCTGTCTGTCAAAGCATCGGGTGTAAGTTCCTGTCCACCGGCAACTCTGTTTTCTTCATCCACGGTGAAATACTGATTCAATGCGGAATCCATGAGAGAAACTGTTCCGTCACCGTTTGCAACGACTCTTACGCTCTCCCATCCGGAAGCGCCTGTCTGGCCGTTAACCCTCAGGAAATCATTGTTTGTTCCGTCGATCCATTTTGCGGAAGCCTGACCGTTGTTATAATCCTTTGATACAAAGGAAAATACCACATGACCTTCAAACTCTCCCACAACCACCTTTGAGAATTCGGTGCCGGCATCTCCTTCCTCACCGTCAGCTGTAAGGGCCTTGTCATTCTCTGAATAGGTCTTTAACAGTTTTCCCGTTGCGAGGTTTTTTAATGTAATAAACTCCTCATCTGTCTCAGGTTCGGTTGTAGGTTCCGTTCCCTCACCGGGTGTACCGGGTTCTTCGGTATCTCCTCCGCCCACAACTGCTTCCTCATGCTCGGAAAAAGTAAATTCCACTGCATTCTCAGCACTTGCAGCCGCATCAAAGATCAGCCATCCGCCCACGAGGGTTGCATAGCGCTTGTTTGAATACGCCTGAATTAAACCTTTGTTATCTCCGGTCTTTGTTATGATATAGAATTCGGAGTTTGAATTGTCATTGTATCTCTTTTCATTGTCGGCAAAAGCATAATCGTTGTTGGGCTCAACCCTGACGGATGTTCTCACATCGTCACAGATCGACTCAAGCATAACTTTTACCTGTCCATCAGCCATCTCTGACTGATCATCCAATACAGTGATGACGAAACGACTGTTTTTGTCAGCCTCGGCCACCCTGTAATGTGACCACCATCCGATCTCTGTAGTGGTCAGTGTACCCTCCGAGCAACTTATGTCATAAACCTTTGAAGAATCAAAGTCGGCAGAAGTCGCAGCTTTGGATACGAAACCTGTCACATCCACGGAAAAAACCATAATGAATGCGAGCAAAAAAGCAGAAACTTTCTTAATCAACCTTCTCATTTTTTCCCTACCTTCCTAAAAAAACGTTTTAATTTACATGGTAAATTCAGTATATCAAAAATAGGGCTTTATCCCTAGCGGACAAATTGTGAAAATGGTGGATTATTTTTAAATGCCTTTTAAACACCACCAATATCATGCACTATCCTGTCAATTGAACTTTTTTATAATATTTGGAAAATAAATTGACTTTTCTTATATTTTCGCCTTATTTTTTCAAAAAAACATTTATAAGTTAATCTGTATGTGGTATTATATATATGCCCAATTTTTCTATTTTTGTTTGTACCTGTACGATTTTCTTGTGTTATTTACCAGGGGGGGTAAATACTAATGGATCCGTATTCAGTATTCTTTTTGGAAGCACATATTGTGTGCATCATTTTATATTTCATCATTCTGAATAACGTCCGTCACAGTGAAGACAGGCAACAGAGTGTGATCTCATTCGCCCACACCTTGATCGGGCAGATGATTTATTTTGTTGTGAACACAATCTGGTTTCTCACACAGCGCGGCGCTATCCCCGTTCCCCAAATCGTAACAAGCTGGCTTTTGGTAATAGACTATTCCATTTCATGTATTCTGGCATGGCAATGGTTTGCTTATTCTGAGTCCGTAATGAAAAGCAAGCTGGTGGCAACTCCAAAAGGACGAAAGCTCACATTTATTCCCGTCGGCTTCACGGCCCTACTTATAATAGTCCTCTTCTCTCTGAGCGAAGGATTTTACTTTGATCTTTCCGGCGAAGTGATAAATCCCGCTGTGTACGGAGTGATACTGATCGTTCCCTTCGGATATGTATTCTATTCGGCGATCAATGCTTTCAAGCACATCAGGGACAACAGATATTCAACAGACAGACCTATTTACGTTGCTCTTATCTACTTCCCAATCATAATCATCATCGGCGGAACGTTGCAGAGTTTCTTCTATTTTTATCCGTTCATGTGTTTTTCCTGCCTGCTAGCCATTTTCAATGTGTATATCAGGTTCCTTAGAAGTGCCATCTCCATCGATTCCCTGACCGGCATCAATAACCGTCATCAATTCGATTATTATCTTGCAAAAAAACTGGCTCCCGGTAACGAAGTGGCAAGCTTTAATCTCGTGATGATAGACATCGATTATTTCAAACAGATAAATGACAAATTCGGTCACACGGAAGGTGATCATGCCCTGATGCTTGTGGGCGAAGCCCTGAGAAAGAGCTGCACCGGTGACACCAGATGTTTTGTGGCCCGATACGGTGGCGATGAATTCGTGGTAACGATGCAAAATTCCACCGAGACAGAGATAAAAGACATGATGGACAGTATTCAGAAAAACCTGGATCTGTTGCAAAAGGAAAACAGAAAAGGATACAATATAAAACTCTGCTTTGGTGTGGCAGGTCTTGCCCCGGGCAGAAACACCCCTGCTGAACTCATTAAAGCTGCGGACAAAGAGCTGTACAAGCAAAAGCAGCTCACCCACATTGCCTCCCCAAAGCGAAATGACAGCAGACTGTCCGCAAAATAATGGTCTTCACATTAAATTCAGATTGAAATTATTGATTGAAATTTTAGATTGAAATTTTACTTCGGATTTCGTAACATCATTATTGTGAATATGAAATCTTTATTATACATTCTGAAAGGGTTTTATTTATGAAGATCGTGGTAATAGACGGACAGGGCGGAAAACTTGGAAAGTCTCTTGTGGAAGCCATAAAAAAGTCCGACATAGACGGAACTGTCCTTGCCATCGGCACAAACTCCATCGCCACCTCAGCCATGCTAAAGGCCGGTGCGGATGAGGGTGCCACAGGTGAAAATCCCGTCATAGTGGCCTGCAGAGATGCGGATCTGATAATCGGACCAATAGGTATCCTGTCAGCCGATTCGCTCCTGGGCGAGATAACCCCCGCCATGGCAGTGGCCATAGGTTCAAGTCAGGCAAAGAAATTCCTGATTCCCATGAATAAATGCGACAATCGCGTTATCGGAGTTCGTTCCTATTCCATCGCCGATTTGGTAAAAGAAACCATAGAAGAAATAAAAAATTTATAACAGACAGAAAATATAATGATAAAAAATTAAAGGATGCCGCGAAGGCATCCTTTTTTGATCAATAAAGTTCTCTGTATACTTTCCTGTCCGCAAATACCAGGATAATTCCGCAAAGTATGGCAACACCAAGCACCGATAGTACAAATACCCATGCGGATGTGGAGCCGTAATTGTCATATACCATTCCGCTTAGGAGCATCACCAGATTGATGATCAGGGTATTTAACACCGTGGACACACCGTTAAATCTGCCCCTGTGGCTTGCGGGAATTCTGGATGAAATGTATGGGCCAAACACAATGGCTTCCATTATCTCACCCCATGTAAAGAGGATTATGGCGATATAGTAGGCGGGTATGTGTCCTAAGAATATCAAAAACACTCCATATCCCACTGCCACCAGCATCTCTCCCATGAGATTTTTTCCCGTGGACCATACCTTTGAAAACAGCTTTGTCAAAATCGGTGTAAAGATCACCACCACTATACAGTTTAAGCTGGAAATACTGCCGTAAATAAGTGCTCCCGTTCCCTCGCCGTGGATCGCCGCCAGGTTTATGGGCATCAGGAAACCATATTGATTATAGGCTCCTGAGTAAAGCGCCATAAACATAATGAAGAAAACGATAAGCTTGTTTTCCTTCATTACCGTGAAAATATTGGCACCTTCCTTGGCATTTTGATATGAGCTCTTATCCGGGTCAAAGGTAGGGGTGATATCCTTGATGAAAAAGAATATCAATATGGTGGAAATACCTATGGCCACACCGCTTATGATAAATGAGAGCCACAGATAATTTTCAAACAAAAGTCCCGCTATGGTGGGGGAAGCCACAAGTCCTATATTCATTCCAAGATACTGCAGCGAATAAGCCTTCTCCCTGTCCTTTGTAGGGGCAAGATCTGCCATGAGGGCATCATAGGAAGGGCCTTCGATACTCTGGAATGTACTTCCGATAAGGAGAAGGACCAATGACCACATAGTAAGCGGCACGATTCCGCAGATGATGTAAAACACTATGGAAACCAGGTCGCATATGACTATGATATTCTTTTTATTGTATTTGTCTGCCCACTTTCCGCCCAAAAGTCCAAATGGCAGCTGGCAGAGCCCCGCCAGGATGGATACAAGAGCAACCTTCGTGGCATCAAGACCAAGCTTTGCATTTAGTATCAAAGTCAGAACCGGCCATACCATCGACCCCAGATTTGTGACGATTCTTCCGATAAAGAGAATGTATATCTCCTTTCTGAGGCCTTTATATTGTGAAAACATTTTTAACATAAATCCAATACTGTCCAATCCATAAAATTCTTTTTTTATCCAATAATCCCACATTCGCCAAATTCTGCTCATCTCATGCGAGCATGATGATCTGAACCCGGCTCATTGTGAAACATGGAATAAGGAGGGGAAATCCCCTCCTTTAAACACAACGCTGTAATAACTTTAGGGCAAACGCCTTCAGTCACAAATCCTAACGATTCTCATATACATCATTGTTCATTCTCCAGTCGATACATCTCTGGAGATAGTCAACATACTCGGGATTTTTGCACATTCCCTTTCCCTTCACATCGGAAATCTTTGCCACATCCATGCCGTTACACTTTGTGGTCTTCATTACGATATTAAGGGCGGGAACCTTTGTATCATTTGCTATAAAAGTACCGATTCCGAAGGCAACCTTTACCTTGCCCTCAAAATGGTCGAATATCGTTGTGGCGCGCTCAAAGTCAAGACTGTCGCTGAAAAGCAAAGTCTTTGTCTTGGGATCGATTCCAAGACCGCTGTAGTGACCGATCATGCGATCGCCCCATACGAAGGGATCGCCGCTGTCATGGCGCACACCTGAGAAAAGTGTGGCATATGTCAGCTGGAAGTCCTTTAAGAAGCACTCTGTTGTGATGGCATCCGTCAAAGCGGTTCCGTTCAAGACACCGTACTCCTTTACCCAGGCATCCATTGCATACCAGTTTGAGTATGCGGGATTATGCTTGTGATTACCCTGTCCGACGCACATGATCCACTCATGAGCCATGGTTCCGACGGGTGTTATACCGAATTTCTTTGCCAGGTATACATTTGAAGTACCCACAAATTTTGAATTTCCAAGGTCAGATTCTGCCAGTTTCTTTACGGCAAGCTCCTGCGCCTCTGCGGAAAGTCTTCTTCTGAGTCCGAACTCTGAAAATGCGGAAAGTCTGAATTTTCCGGCCTGAATATCCTTTACCTTGCTGTCAAGACGCTCCTTAAAGCTGTCAATAAGCTCGTTATAATCATAAGCCATTCTGAAATACACTTCATTTACAATGGCAAGGGTAGGTATCTCATACATGGAAGTGTTAAGCCATGTACCTGCTGTCTCGATAAAAAGACCGCACTCCGCATCTGAAGTAATGGTAAAATCATCAAATCTGGGCTTCCAAAGTCTGAGGAAATCCACATAGGAACCCTTCATCCACTTGATATTGTCCAGATATGTAAGCTCTTCCTCTGTGAATCTGAGATCACAGTAAGCCTTGATCTGATCCTTTATCTCCTCCACCATCTCGCTTGTAAAATGCACATCCGTATTTCTGCACTTAAAGCTCCAGGTGGTCTTGTAATCCGAAAACTGATGATATATAGCCTGTCCCATGGAGAACTTGTACATATCCGTTTCCAACAAACTGTTTACGATTCTGTCTAATTTCATATTCTCTCCCTGCGCTTATTTTTTTATAAAAACTCATCTTCGCGCCCTGACTTAAAGTCAGTCATTTTCAACATCATAAGTCCTTTTTAAGGTTTTTTCAAGTTCAGTTTAAGATCAATATCAATTTCCAATATGGACTTTACAAACCATACTATGAGGACCAGTACCAGGATGGGGATAACACAGCTGGTGATTATCATAAGCGCAAGTGCATCCACAAAATTGTTTATGACATTTTCCACTTTCTCAAGCATTTCCTTTCCCCATGCTGTGGTGGAGTTGGTAATAGCATCAGAAACGTTATCTTTTACTTCGCTTACTTTTCCTGCAAGAAGATCCCACCATGAAACCTTCTCCTCTGTCTCTTCAGCCTGCAAAGCTCCGTCTTCTCCTTCGGAACTTTCAACGACATTTTCATCTGTGATCACAGTTTCATCTTCAGAAGCATCTGCGTCCGAAGCATCTTCTCCGTCCTGCATTTCCTTTGCCGCCTTTTTCGTCTCCTCCACCACTGCGCTCATGTGATTTTCATAGGCATTTTCTATGATGGTTGACACTTTAACGGACGCGGGGATGGCAATGTAAAGAGCCAAAGCTAGTATAGCAAACTTTCCTGCCAGTTTAATGAGTTTTTCTTTTGGCAGGAACTGATATGCGATTGCAAGCACACAGGCCGCCGGTATCAATATCCTGAATGATGCGTATCCGACGAGTACCAGAAGATATTTTTCAAGATATACGGCGCAGAGAACGATCAAAAAATATCCGCTCAGATCTGCGAGTTTTTCGGCAATGGGTGTTGCCACATCCCCCGGTATAAGGGTGATCGCAGCGGAGCTTGACATTGCGGCGCCTGTAAGTTTTAGCACATCCTCTTTTTTCTCATCCAACACTGCCACGGACTTTTCATGGGTCTTTGTAGCCGTGGACCAGTTTGTGACCACCGTGGCGGACAAGATTCCTATGATGATCAAAACTGTTATGATTATGATTCTGTTTTTATACTTTTCCATAAATCCTCCCTCTGCATACAAAACTTCTTTTTGCTTACGCTTTTTGATTAATCTATTTCTTTCTTCCGGATTCCAAAAGTTCCTTTTCAAAAGCTTCGGGGTTTTTCAGATAATAATCCTGATGATATTCTTCCGCTTCATAAAAGGATTTAAAGGCCTCCAGCGAAACTGCGGGGGTCTTTCCCGTATCCTCTTTAAGTTTATTTAGAGCATCTGACGTGATAAGCCTTTCCTCCTCAGAAGTGTAATACACCGCCAAAGTGTAGGAGTGACCTCTGTCGATAAACTGACCGCCCTCATCAAATGGATCCACGTTTTTAAGATATATATCCAATAAGTCCTCGAACTTTACCTTCTCGTCATCATATTCAACCGCTATGGTCTCTCTGTGGCCGGTCTTTTGATGCTTTACATCCTCATAAGTGGGATTTACTTCATCGCCTCCGCTGTAACCGCTTGTGACCTTTGAGGCTCCGTAAATCTTAAATATGGGGGTTACACACCAGAAACATCCCCCGGCAAAATAAGCTGTTTTTTTCATTTTACAATACAATTCCTTTCAATTGACGGATTACGTCCAACGTATATATTTTATCGCATATTCTCATTTCATACCATAGTTTATTGCTTAAACATAACAGCGGAAAGATCCATAAACAGGTTCGCAGACAGGCCTGCAGGCGATGCAAATGTTTGCATTTGTCTGACTTTTTATGTAATTGTATTCCTATCTATGACTATAATCAATTTTTACGCAAAACGAATCACTTTATACGCAGTAGTCTTGATTTAATTCAATTCCTATCTATATAATAGAGAAACACAGAATCAAACGGAGGTATCGCTATGCATTTCAAGAAAATCAGCACTAAACTTTTAGTTCTAACTCTCCCTCTGATCATTCTGGCGCTGGTACTTCTAACCGTGATAAGTACCAGGCAAAGCCGGGTGATCATCACTGAAAAGACGAATGATCTGATCGACACCCACTTAAGTCTGGCAGATGCCAGCATCACAGAGCAGTTTACTCAGATCATCTCGGCTGCCACTAGTCTGTCGGAGACAATCGGCGTTTCTCACGATGTTTTGACACAAAGCGATTACGAAGAGCTTCTCAATTCCCTCCTTGAGAAGAACTCCATCGCAGTCGGAAACGGTGTCTGGCTTGAGCCCTACGTATTTGATCCGGCAGAAAAGTATTTCGGACCTTATGTTTACAGAGGTGACGGTGGAAAGCTGATACTGACCTATGAGTACAGCAATGCTGAATATGACTACTTAAGCCGCCCCTACTACACTATCTCCCAGGGTCTCACAGAGCCCGTGCTCACAGACCCATACTTTGATGAAGGCCTCGGAACCTCCCTCTCAACATGTTCCGTTGCCATTTATGACTACAAGACAAAGAAGTACATCGGTTGTGCTTCTGTAGGTATCTCCCTCCAAACCGTTACAGACATCATCAACAATATCCATGTGGGTGAGACAGGAAGCGCGATCCTCCTCACCGGAAGCGGCAGCTACATAGCCGGTGTGGACGTGGATAAAGTTTCAAACGGACTGGGAATCCTGGATGAGGATAACCCCTCCCTTGTATCCGCAGGTCAGGAGATCCTGGCAAACGACTCAGGCGAAACTTTTTATATTGAAAACGGTGAAAGGATAAACCTTTACTACACCACAATGGACGTCGGCGAGAAGCTTGTGATAAGACTGCCCTTAGACGAGATAAATAAAGCGGTTGACAAGCTCAGACTGCAGATGATCCTGGTATGTATCTTTTTCGTACTTCTTACAAGCCTTGTGATATTCCTTACCGTAAGCAACATAGCAAGTGGTATCAAAAAGGTACAGGACTTTTCCGGAAAACTTGCTGACGGCGACTTTTCTGTGGATACATTGAAAGTATCCAGCAAGGATGAAGTTGCAAACATGAGTGAAGCCATGAACACCATGTATACCAACAACAGAAATATCATCCAGCAGATTGCAAACAATTCAAAGGACATCGGAGAATCCAGCAACAAGCTCTCTGAGGCTTCAAAGGATCTGAGACAAAAGTTTGCGGAGATCGAGAAGTACATGGGTGAAGTTAATGAGTCCATGCTCTCAACATCCGCAGCAACAGAGGATGTTAACGCTTCCACCGAGGAAGTTCGTT
>JAGDCK010000211.1 GCA_017958585.1 Lachnospiraceae bacterium | reverse complement strand
TTCCCGTAGAAGTGAAGGCAGCAAGCAACACGCTAGCAAAGAGTTACAAGCAGTATTGCAAAAAATACCTTCCTAAAAAAGGCGTCAAATTATCTTTGAAAAATATTGCGGAAAACAAATGTGAACAGACCGATACATACAGTGTGCCACTGTATCTGACCTGGAATACAGACACGTTTTTGTCGAAGTAAAATAAGTGGGATAAGACGCTGGAATTTGTTGCACTTCTTAAGTCATCGCATCCTTTTACCGCTGTAAGAGCATATGAAATTGATGCATGGGCTAAAACAGAGGAATTTCAAAAGGCGTTAGAGCAATAATAAATATGATTTGGATTTATAAAGAAAGGGCTCGGCAGTATTGCCGGGCCCTTGATCATCGGTCTTTTTTCAGATTCATTCTTTCTTTTAATGCGACGTAATTTTCCAGGCCGCCCACATGGTTGTTCAATTTGCAACCGTAGACGATCTTGCCGTTTTCCAGATCCTGGCTTCTGACCACGATGCCGTACATCTGAAAAGTGAAGGTGTCGCCACTTTGCTCAATGGTATCGGTGAGGACCACATGCACCACCTGATTGATTGCCAGTTCTATCTCGGAAGGGCAGGTCAGAGCAAATCCCGAAACGGAAACGTCTTTTATGATTACCTCCACAGGTTCTGCGCCGGGTTTATATGCCAGGCTTGTGGGGAGACCGACATAGCATCTGTAGGAGCCGCGCCTGTTGAAGGGCTTGCCGGCAGCGGTACATTGCAGGCTGTAGCAGAATGTGTTGTTGGACCGTTTCATGGAAGTGACGGTAACATTGTTAAAGATCTGGGGTTTGTCATCCGAAAATAAAGCTATAACGTTGACCACAGTGTTTTCGCCCTTGAAGGACACGATCTTGTCGTCTCTCATGACGGCTTCCGCGATGGCCATTTTTTTCTTTGGATAGGATTCCTCAATATGTGAGGAAAACTCAAGATGTTGTGGTTCAGCACCGCCGATATCGACCAGAAAAGATATGGGTGTTCCAACCTCTAATTCTTCAATTAGCATGAAAAGTCGCGCCCTCCTCACAGTGTGATACAGAAATCCGTTTCAATTAATCATAACACAATATGTAGACAAATAAAAGCAATATATGAATTTGTGTTCCTTCTTCGGGTCAGATATTTGTTTGTATTAAGAATAAAATATGGTAAAATATAATTAACTATAGGCAAAAATAGCGAGAAGAGTCAGAGGTGACTTGATGAATTTTAAGGAATTATATATTTCGGGTCAGATTGAGTTTGAGGAGATAGATGATTACAGTTACAAATGGGGTATGAGTGATGATGAGCGGACCCTGGCCGAGTATCTTGGGCTTAATGCCGAGGAGGAGGACGCCTGGGTCAGTGACAGCGAAGAAGCCCTGAAGGAGCTTTTGGACAAACAAAAGAAATGAGGTGACGTTATGAGAGTAGAACGAATTGACGACAAGACAGTAAAATGCTACCTCACTGTCAACGAACTGATGGAATACAACATCAATTACAATGATTTTGTAACCCGAAGTTCAAAAGCAAGAGAAGTAATCAGAGAAATAATGGTGCAGGCTCACGAAGAGCTTGGATATGTGCCCAGCGGCATGGCTTTCGATCTGCAGATAGTTTTTTCGCCTGAAAACGGAATGGAGTTGACCTTTTCCGAAAAAGGCCCTCAGGATTTCACGGCGGAGCAGGTGGAAAATGCGCTGGCGGAGATGCGGGAGCTTTTGACGAAGCTTAGAAAGGACAGAGAAGGCGCTCAGAACGAAGCAAGACAAAAGTCAAAGAGTGCAAAAACCCCAGATGAAGATGAACCGGAAAGCCCTGAGGAAGCGATCTTTGCTTTCAAAAAGATGACGGACCTTATGGATTTTTCCGCGGTTTTACCCAAAAACATCAGAATAGCAACAGAGCTCTATGAGCTGGATGACACACTTTATCTTTATCTTGCAAAGGGCGGAGCTTCATATGACAAATATTCCAGAGCCTGTCTGTCAGCTCTTGAGTACGGAGTTCTCTACGGCGCCGAGCCCGAGAGGATAGAATATATAAAGAATAAAGGGAAAGTGATTATTCCTGATCGCGCAATAAATAAACTGAGATAACCGGAGGCACAAATGCGTAGCACAATTTCAAATTCATACATAACTGTGGAGACAGACTCCTTTGGAGCGGAGCTCAAATCCATCGTAAGAAACCAGGACAAAAAGGAGTACATGTGGGAGGCGGACCCGAATTTCTGGGGAAAGACCTCACCCATCCTCTTCCCCGCAATAGGAAAGTTTTATGAGGGAGTCTATCGGATCTCGGGCAAAGAATATCAGATGAAAAAACACGGCTTTGCAAGAGATTGTGAGTTTGAGATCGCTGAGCAGTCCGAGGACAGGATCGTATATCGACTTACGAGCGATGAGAATACTTTGAGCGTGTTCCCCTATGAGTTTGATCTCAAGGTTGAATATGTCCTGGAGGAGGGAAGTGTCAGAGAGATATGGCATCTGACCAACCTTAGCGATGATACATGCTACTTTGCATTTGGCGGTCATCCTGCATTTACCACCATGGGAGACAGAAATGACGCATCTGTCAGAATATATTCCAGAACCCCGCTTGAAAAAGCGATCTGCAGTGAGATCAATGTAAAAACAGGGTATCTTACAGGCAAAAAATATGAGGTTCCCATGGAGAACGACCTGATTAAGGTAAATGAGCATATTTTTGACAATGACGCTCTTGTCCTTGAAAAACAGGGTGTTATGGCAGCAGGTATCGTAGATAAGGACGGCGAGGAGATCATTCGCCTGGAGGCACCCACCTGTCCCGTTTGGGGTATCTGGTCCGTGGCGGATCCCGGAGCAAAATACATCTGTATCGAACCCTGGTGGGGAATATGCGATGAGGACGGTTACAAGGGCGACATAGAAAAGCACCCGTATATCAACAAGGTTTCAGCCAAAGCGACCTGGACCGAGGGCTTCAGGCTGGTACCCAATTTAGCTCACAAATAAAATACAGGGAGCGGATCGTATGAATTATATCATTATGGATCTGGAGTGGAACCAGAGCAATACCGGGAAAGAACCGGAAGTTGCCAGGCTTCCCTTTGAAATAATCGAGATCGGTGCTATCAAGATGACGGAAAACCTGGAGATGGTCGGAGAGTTCAACGAGCTCATAAAACCAAAGGTCTACAGGGAGATGCACCATATCACCAGCAAGCTCATCCATCTGAAGATGCAGGAGCTTGAGAGGGGAAAACCATTTGAGGAGGTCATGGCGGCCTTCAGAGAATGGTGCGGTGAGGACTACATGTTTGTCACCTGGGGACCCCTTGACCTCACGGAGCTTCAGAGAAATATTGAGTTTTTCGG
>JAGDCK010000210.1 GCA_017958585.1 Lachnospiraceae bacterium | reverse complement strand
TTCCTTCCTTTCATACAAATCGTAAACATTTTGCCAACTATCTTTTATGCTATTATATTGCGCAAAATCTAAATATGCAACCTCTTATTTTTTATTCCCATTGTTTGAGATTTTAATTTATTTTACCTGTTTGGTGGTATAATGGATATATCGCAGTTTTTGCGATAAGAAAGAAACAAAAAGGAGCTTTTTATGAAGGTATTGTTTGTGGATATTGATACTTTGAGGCCTGATCATATGGGGTGTTACGGCTATGAGAGAAACACCACGCCAAATATGGATGAAGTTGCAAAAAACGGAGTCATCTTTGACAATTATTATTGTTCTGATGCACCCTGTCTTCCGTCCAGGGCAAGTCTTATAAGCGGTATGTTTGGCATCAAAAACGGAGCTGTGGGTCATGGAGGAACGGCCGGAGACAGAAGGCTTGAGGGAAGAGACAGAAGCTTTTGCGACAGCTTTGATATGAATAATTTCAATAATATTTTCAGAAAGGCGGGAATGTATACCGCATCCGTGAGTACTTTCCCTGAGAGGCACTCGTCATGGTGGTTTTCAGCCGGATTTAATGAGACATTTAATGAAGGCCACAGGGGTGTGGAATCCGGAGAGGCAGTTTTACCCTATGTCCTTAAGTGGCTTGATGATAATGGTACAAAGAGGCAGGACTGGTTTCTTCATGTGCATCTGTGGGATCCCCATACTCCATACAGAGCACCTCTTGAATTTGGAAATCCTTTTGAAAATGACGGCCTTGCAGGCAAGTGGATAGACGATGAGACCCTTAAGGAGCATATTCATGCGGTGGGTCCTCACAGCGCAAGCGAACTGAATATGTTTGATGACAATGAAAATCCGGCTCTCCCCAGAAACCCCGGAAAGATAAAAGACAGAGAGGGTCTTGTGAGAGTATTTGACGGATATGACTGCGGTGTTGCCTATACGGACAAGATCGTTGGTGAAATGCTTGATAAATTGAGAAGCCTTGGAATATATGATGATATGGCGATCATCATAACTTCAGATCATGGTGAGAACTTCGGCGAGCTTGGAATTTATGCGGAACATGCCACTGCCGATAATGCCACCTGCAATATTCCTTTTATAATCAAATGGCCCGGCGGATTAAAGGGACATGTGGATCACGAGCTTCATTACAGTCTGGATCTTTTGCCCACCATGAGTGACCTTTTAAATGTGCAAAAGAGCGATAACTGGGACGGTGAGTCATTTGCGGGAACCGTTACAAAGGGAGAAAAGCAGGGAAGAGAAAGCCTTGTCATCTCTCAGATGGCCCATGTGTGTCAGCGTTCCGCAAGATTTGGGGACTGGCTCTATATCAGAACATATCATGACGGATTTCATCTCTTTGACAGAGAGATGCTGTTTAATTTAAAAGAAGATATCCATGAGAAAAATGATGTGAAGGATAAATATCCCGAAATCTGTGCAAAGGGTGCCAAGATAATCCTGGACTGGCATGACCGGGCAATGCTCACAAGCCCTTATACCCTTGATCCCATGTGGACGGTGCTTGAAGAGGGTGGTCCTTTCCATGTGAGGGGAGAACTGGAGCATTATTGCAGACGACTGGAGGAGACGGGCCGAAAGGAAGGTGCGGATGAGCTTAGAAAGAGACATGGAAAAGACAGGAGAGCTTTCTGATAAGGAGTATTCCGTAATAGAAAAACTGATGCAGTTAAGGGATGAAAAATACAGGAAATTCCAGATGCCCCTCATACCCAATATCGACCCTGAGGCGGTTTTAGGAGTGAGAACACCGGTGTTAAAGAACCTGGCTAAGGATATGATAAAGAGCGGTGAGGCAGCAGGCTTTATAAAAACGCTGCCCCACAGATTCTATGAGGAAAATCAGCTCCATGCCTTTATCATTTGTCAGGAAAAGGATTTTGACAGATGTATGGGGGAGATAGAGAGATTCCTCCCCTTCATTGACAATTGGTCCACCTGTGATCAGTCCGTTCCTAAGGTGTTTAAAAAGGAAAGGGAGAAGGTCCTGATTAAAGCAAATACCTGGATAAAGTCGGATGAGACCTATACTGTGAGATTTGGAATAAAAATGATGATGGATCTCTTTTTAGGGGAGGATTATAACCCGGACTGTGCTAAGGCCGTGGCTCTTGTAAAAAGCGAAGAGTATTATATAAACATGATGCGAGCGTGGTATTTTGCAACTGCTCTTGCCAAAAACTATGATGAAACCGTTTCCTATCTGGAGGAGAACAGACTGGATAAGTGGACTCACAATAAAACCATACAAAAGGCGGTTGAAAGCTTTCGTGTGACCGATGAGCATAAAAGTTATCTTAAGACTCTGAAGCGTAAATGATAAGTTTATTGCAAAAAAAGCAAAGAGGCTTTTGCAGAGGGCAAAATATTAGTGTGTGAGCTGACAGGTTTGGTTGACAAATTGAGCGAAAATAATGTATAATTATAATACATTTAAGTTAATCGTTTACCATTGTCAGACACTTTAAAGTTAAATTGTTAACCTTGATAGTGTTTTCTATCAAGGTTAATTATTTTACTCGACGGTTAAACGATTAACCCAATAGGATTTTGGGAAACGGAGACATTTTTTATGAAGAAAAAGAAAGTATTAGGCGGAATCAGGTTCAGAATGACACTAATCTTTGTCATTCCAATCATCTGTATGGCGGCACTGGGAATGCTGACATACAACAAAGCGGCTACGGCCCTAATTGAAAACAGCAAAAACGATACGGATCAGGCAGTTGAACTTCTGGTGAAAAACATTTCCCAGGACACCCGGTCACTGGAAAGCTCACTGGATGAGTTTTATATGGACATGGATACCAAGTCCTATCTGAACGGTGAGTATGTGGGATCGGACATTTCAAACACCCAGTATTTTAACTCCCTTACCGGAAATGTAAAAAACAGAGTCTGGAGCGACAAGAGGATCAGTTCCATAGAGCTTGCAAGCAAGAAGACCAAGTCCCTTGTGTCAAACGGATATATAAATGCAAATATAGTGGATGAACTCTCGCAGGTGGAGGAACTTGCGTTTCTTGCCGAGAATACCAGATATTATCACTGGTTTGGTAAAAACGAGGAGATAGATGCCATAACCGGTACAAAGCCGGAGGACTATCTTTTCAGAATAGTGATGAAATTCGCATCTCCCTATAATAATTATACAGTGGCGGAGATCACGGATTATTCCTTTGTAAATGCCCTGAGCGGACTCGACTTTGGCGAGGGAAGTAAAGTTGCCATCATCGCACTTTCCGATGGCACCGAACTTGTTTACGACGGGGAGAATACCGTAGAGGGCAAGGGAGAATTTGCTTCCTATATTGAAAATGCGGATGGAGACAGCCTGACCGTAAACGGTGTAAGTTATCTGTTTAAGCACAGCCCCATAGTTGAGGGTGAACTTGAGGTCTGTGTCATGATCCCGGAAAACTACTTTTTAAGTCAGACCAATATCATTAAGAATCTGACCCTGGTCGCAGTTATATTTGCGGCATTACTTACATTTATCATAGGTCAGATCTATGCGGGAGCCATCTCCGGAACCATCAAGAAGATCAACAAAGATATCGACAAAGTGGCAGAGGGTGACTTTACGGGAGATTTAAAGATCAAGAGAAAGGATGAACTGGGAAATCTCTCAAAGGGCGTAAACCGCATGAAGAGCAATGTCTGCGACCTGATAAATGACGTGAAGGTGGTGGGCGACGGCGTTATGAATAACTCTGAGAAAGTAAGCATTGCCACTGACAGGTTCGTGGAGACTGCCGATTCCATCAAGGAGTCTTTGAAGGAAATTGAAGGGGGACTCAGTCTCTTAAACGAGCGAAGCGACGACTCCCTCACCAGAATGGACGAATTGTCATCCCACTTTGAGGTGGTAAATGAGTCCGCCACAGGTATAAAGAGTGCTACGGATGAGACGGATGTGTCCATAAACGAAGGACTTCTCACCATGAAGGAACTCTCCGAAAAGAGTAATATTACCACGCAGATGATGAACAGGGTAAGCGAGACCATGGAGGGACTCACTGCAAAGATCGAGGACATCGATGTCATCGTAAATGCCATGGATGATATTGCGGAGCAGACAACACTTCTGTCCCTTAATGCTTCCATCGAGGCCGCAAGAGCAGGAGAACTGGGAAAAGGATTTGCGGTTGTGGCAGACGAGATCAGAAAGCTTGCCGAACAGTCCCTGTCATCTGCGGGTCAGATCAGAGAGATCATAAAGGAAGTAACGGAGGAGACGAAGGAAGCTGCAGTCTCAGTCACAAATGCGGGCGAGAGTGTAAAAGAGCAAAAGATTTCTGTTGAAAAGACCACGGAATCCTTTAACAAAATGGGCGAGCAGACCAGGATCCTCACCGGAAAGGTTGCGGATATCCTGGGAATCATCACAAATATGGAAAATGCCAGAAAGGGAACATTAGATTCCATGGAGGAAATCGCAGCTGTTGCCGAGGAAGTAAAAGCCGGAGCAACGGAGGTTATGGAAAATACCATGAACCAGGCGGCTGAGGCCGATAAGCTAAATGAGACTGCAAGCGATATGAAGGACAGAGCTGACAAGCTTAGCACTGCAGTTGGCAAGTTTATCATTTAACAGCATTTAATAAAGAAACTGATTATAAAATTGAGCGGTTTGAAGGAGATTGACCTTCAGACCGCTTTTTTTACTTTATAGTAAATTGCTTCGCATTCCTATAAAGTAAAAAGCGCTCCGCTATGGATGCGCACTCTGCGCACATCGCACTTCGTGCGAGAGTATCATGTTGACTGTCGTCAACCGCGCTCGGCGCGAGCATGTCGCAAGCGACATGCTTTCT
>JAGDCK010000209.1 GCA_017958585.1 Lachnospiraceae bacterium | reverse complement strand
TACGGATATGTTGTTCCTTTCTGTCTTGAACTTATGAAACTTATGAAGGAATACAATATTCCCATCAAGATCAGAGCCTGCGACACCATGGGTTACGGTGTGAATTTCCCCGGTGCGGTTATACCCAGATCCGTTCAGGGTATCATTTACGCACTTCATGTACACGCCGGAGTTCCTCACGAACTTTTGGAGTGGCATGGTCACAATGATTTTTATAAGGCTGTTTCGAACTCCACCACAGCATGGCTTTATGGATGTTCCGGAGTTAATGCTTCACTCTTTGGAATCGGAGAGAGAACAGGAAATACTCCTCTTGAGGCTATGGTATTTGAGTATGCACAGCTTAAGGGCAGCTTAAACGGAATGGATACAAAGGTTATAACAGAACTTGCAGAGTATTATGAGAAGGAAATCGGTTACCAGATTCCTCCCAGAACTCCTTTTGTGGGCAAGAACTTTAATGTCACAAGAGCAGGTATCCATGCGGACGGACTCCTTAAAAACGAGGAGATCTACAATATTTTTGATACCGAGAAATTCCTCAACAGACCGGTTGTCTGTGCAGTTTCAAATACTTCCGGACTTGCGGGCATCGCACATTGGCTGAACACTCATTACAAACTTAAAGGTGATCAGCTTATCGAGAAAAACAGCGAACTTGTAAAATGTATCAAAGAGTGGGTCGACGAGGAGTATGCAGGCGGACGTGTCACTGTTCTTACTGATGATGAGATCGTAGCATGCGTAAACAGAGTTTGTCTTGAAAAGAATATTACGATCGGTGTCTAAGTCGAGGTAAATTAAGTGAGTGAAAAAAACTATGATGTAAAACAGGAGGTTACTGACAAGTATTCCCTGAGAGGCAGAGTTTTCAGCAGGCTGAGAGAGGATATCCTCAGCGGAAAATATGCCGAACATGAGGAGTTGAAGGAAGTGACCATCGGTGAGGAACTGGGTGTCAGCAGGACGCCGGTCAGGGAAGCCTTCAGACAGCTTGAACTTGAGGGGCTGATACAGATCATCCCGAATAAAGGGGCTTATGTTACAGGTATCACCGAAAAGGATGTTAAAGATATTTATATGATCAGGTCCCTGCTTGAGGGACTTTGCGCCAGCTGGGCCACTGAGCATATCACAAACGATCAGATGGAAGAGATGGAGGAAAATGTATATCTTGCAAAATTCCATGCCGCAAAAGGTCATTATGATCAGCTGGCAGAGCTTGATAACAGGTTTCATGAGATTTTGTATGAGGCATGCAATTCCAAATATCTGGAACATACATTGAAGGACTTTCATCAGTACGTGATCAGAGTAAGGCGAAAGACTCTGGCAAATGTAAACAGAGGAACCAAGTCCAACGAAGAACATGAGGCTATCATGGAAGCCATCAAGGAAAAAGACGCAAAGAAGGCTCAGGACCTTGCTAACAAGCATATTTTAAGCGCTTATGAAAACCTTGTAAAAAGCGGGTTAAAGGAAGCTTTTGAGACCAGTGAGAATTGATAAATCATCAGGAAAGGTAATATAAACATGAGTAAGATTCAAATGACAACTCCCCTTGTGGAAATGGACGGAGATGAAATGACCAGAATTCTCTGGCAGATGATAAAGGATGAGCTTATCACACCTTATGTCGATCTGAAGAGCGAGTATTATGATCTCGGTCTTGAAAACAGAAACAAGACAAATGATCAGGTTACCGTTGATTCCGCAAATGCCACATTAAAATACGGTGTTGCCGTAAAATGTGCCACCATCACTCCCAATGCAGCAAGAATGAAGGAATATGACCTGAAAGAGATGTGGAAGAGTCCTAACGGCACCATCCGTTCAATCCTTGACGGAACCGTTTTCCGTGCACCCATCCTCGTAAAGGGCATCGTTCCCTATGTAAAGAACTGGACCAAGCCTATTACCATTGCCCGTCATGCATACGGTGATGTATATAAAAATACTGAAATCAAGATCCCGGGCGCAGGAAAGGCGGAGCTTGTTTATACTGCAGAGGACGGCACTGTTACAAGAGAGACTATTCACGAGTTCAAAGGCCCCGGAATCCTTCAGGGAATCCATAATACTGAGAAATCAATTGAAAGCTTTGCAAATGCATGCTTTAAATATGCCATCGACACAAAGCAGGATCTTTGGTTCTCCACAAAGGATACTATCTCAAAGAAATATGACCATACTTTCAAGGATATTTTCCAGAATCTGTATGATACAACCTACAAGGCAGAGTTTGAGAAGCTTGGTATCACATATTTCTATACTCTGATCGATGATGCCGTTGCAAGAGTGGTCAGAAGTGAAGGCGGTTTTATCTGGGCATTGAAAAACTACGACGGAGATGTAATGAGTGATATGGTTGCCACTGCCTACGGTGATCTCTCCATGATGACTTCCGTTCTTGTTTCTCCCAAGGGTGTGTACGAGTACGAGGCAGCACACGGAACCGTTCAGCGCCATTATTACAAGCATCTTGCAGGTGAGGAGACAAGCACAAACTCCATAGCTACCATCTTTGCATGGGCAGGAGCTTTGAAGAAGAGAGGCGAGCTTGACGGAAACAAAGAACTTGCTGACTTTGGTGCAAAACTCGAACATGCATGTGTAAAGACAGTTGAAGACGGAAAGATGACAAAGTCACTTTCACTTATCTCAACCTTTGAAAATCCTGTGATCTTAAACAGCCTTGATTTCATTAAGGCCATCAGAGAGACACTTGATACTTTACTTTAATGAGTAATTTAAAAGCATAGAGTTTAAGGTTTAAATCCTTAAATTCTATGCTTTTTGTTATGCTAATGTTTCCCATTCCTCATACAGCTTGTCGAGAATTTCTTTTAATTCGGTCTGTCTCTTTGATAGTTCCTGAAGCTTTGGAAGATTTGTTCCTAGGGCAGGGTCCTGAAGCATTTCCTCCACAGACTTAAGTTCCGTCTCATTCTTTTCTATCTCGGCCTCGCATTTTTTCAGCTCTTTTTCCTGCTTCTGAAGACGGGCTTTTTCTTCTTTCTGAGCCTGCCAGTCGTTTTTACTCTCGGAGATGCTTGCGGATTCATTCTGCGCTGCAACGGGTCTGTCACCGAAATTGGCCTTTATTACATCGTCATGTTTTTCCAGATAATAATCGTAATTTCCGATGTAATTTACAAATTTTCTGCCTGTTAGTTCCAGGATCCTGGTGGCAGTCTTGTTTATAAAATATCTGTCGTGGGATACGTAGAGAACTGTGCCTTCATAATTGTTTAACGCATCTTCAAGTATTTCCTTTGACATGATATCAAGGTGGTTTGTGGGCTCATCCAGGATCAGGAAGTTTGCATTGGAGAGCATGAGTTTTGCCAGTGACAGGCGGCCTCTTTCTCCGCCGCTTAATTTATCAATCTGTTTAAATACGTCATCACCGGTAAACAGAAAGGCTGCAAGCACGTTTCTTATCTCGGTGTTAGTAAGATACGGATAGTCGTCTGATATCTCCCGGAAAAGCTGTTTTTCTCCGGATAAAACCTGATGATCCTGGTCATAGTAACCGATCTCAACATTGGCTCCCAGCTTAAATTCACCTTTATCTGCAGTGATGAGTTCGTTTAATATCTTTAACAAGGTGGTTTTTCCCGTTCCATTGTCACCGATAATGGCAACATGTTCGCCTCGCTTTATCTCAAAACTTACATCTTCAAAGAGGATATTCTCCCCAAAAGATTTGCTCATATCCTTCACATCAAGGACATCCTTGCCGCTAACGGTGTGGGGGGTGAGAGTAAGCTTCATGTCGCTTCTTTCCTCAGTGGGCTTATCCAAAACCTCGATCTTATTTAACATCTTTTCACGGCTCTCGGCGCGTTTTATGGATTTTTCGCGGTTAAAGCTCTTTAATTTCTCGATTACCTGCTCCTGGTGCTTGATTTCTCTTTGCTGATTTAAGTAAGCATTGAGTTCCGAGTGGCGAAGCTGTTCTTTTTTATAGGCATAATCAGAGTAGTTTCCGCTGAAAACGGTGCTCTTTCCACGGTCGATCTCAATGATCTTTGTGGCGATCCTGTCCAGGAAATACCTGTCGTGGGATACCAAAAGCACAGCTTTGTCATAGTTTAAGAGATAGTTTTCTAGCCACTTTATGGAATTTAAGTCCAGGTGGTTTGTGGGCTCGTCCAGGATTATGAGGTCAGGCTTTGTGAGAAGGAGCTTGGCAAGGGCCACGCGGGTTTTCTGCCCACCTGAGAGGGTCTGAACTTTTTTACCGAATTCTTCCTCGGAAAAACCAAGGCCCTTTAATATTCCCGTTATCTCGCTCTTGTAAACATATCCGCCCTTATCCTCAAATATATGGGAGAGCTCCGTATATCTGTTTATGGCTTCCTCCAAGGCATTTCCCTCAAGGGTGTTCATCTTGTGCTCATAAACTGAAAGCTCGTTTTCTAAGTCTATCAGCTCTGATTTAGTGGATAAGAGCTCGTTTAATATGGTATTTTCACTGTTTACGGGATTTACCTGGGAGAGGTATCCGAAGGTGGAGTCTTTTCCGAATGTGACAATGCCTTCATCCGGGTTCATCTCGCCCACGATAATCCTTAAAAGAGTGGTCTTTCCGGCGCCGTTAATGCCTACAATGGCTGCTTTTTCATGGTCTTCGAGATTGAAGCTTACTTTCGACAAAACCGTGTTATCTATAAATGTTTTTGAAATGTTGTTACATGAAAGAATCATAGTTTATCCTCTTGAAATAATTAGATTAATTTTACAGAAATAGCCAAAATGTGTCAATAAAGTCTTGTTACGGTTCATTGACAAGAATTTAACAGCCTTGTATAATTGTATTGTATTTAATAAACCGGTTTACGGTTTAGACTAATGGATTTTTTGAAAATCCATCGAAGGAGAGAAAAATTGGAGACAAGAGAGATATCTCAGGCGGTAATCAGTCGACTCCCCAGATACTACAGATATCTAGGTGAGCTCAAAGATGAGGGAATCGAACGTATTTCATCCCAGGAACTCTCAGAGCGTATGAATGTGACTGCATCCCAGATCCGTCAGGATTTCAACAATTTCGGCGGTTTTGGACAGCAGGGATACGGATACAACGTAGATTATCTGTATAAAGAGATCGGCAAGATCCTGGGCCTGGATCAAAAACATAATTTTATCATTATCGGTGCAGGAAATCTGGGCCGTGCTTTGGGTAATTATCTTAATTTTGAAAAAAGAGGTTTTATCTTTAAGGGAATGTTTGATAACAATGATGAAGTTGTCGGAAAGGAAGTCAGAGGCGTGAAGGTCATGCCCATGGACAACCTTGACGAATTTATCAGGGCAAACAATATTGACATTGTGGTTCTTACCATCCCCAAAAACAGTGCTCTTAATATAATCGACAATCTGGTGGAGGATGGTGTGAAGGCCATCTGGAACTTCGCCCATGTAGATCTGGATGTTCCCGAGGGCGTGATCGTTGAGAATGTTCATCTTTCGGATTCACTGATGAAGCTTTCCTATAATATCAGCAGGTATTCCAAAGAACATTAGTTGATACAGGAGGTTTGCCGTGGCATTTAAGAAAAAGAAAAGTGACGGCGCAAAAACAGATACGTTCAAAGAAGTGCTCCGTGGAAAGAAGGTCCCGGTACTTACCCTCGATCAAAAGTGGTACAGGCTGTTTCGTGGAAATGACAGAAAGTCATTAAAAAACGAGGAGCAGGCCCTTAATGACCTGTTAAAGGAACAGGGTAAGCTTAACACCGATTCCAGGGACATCAGACTTTTAAAAAAGAAGCTTTTAAATGAGCTTACACCAGGTGCCGGAGAGGAGAACCTGGATCCCAAAAAGGTGGAGGAACACAAGCGCCTTATCGAGGATTGTAACAGTAAGCTTGACAGCTACAAGGAAAAACTTCTGGATATGCCCGAAAAGATCGACGAGGCTAATTTTGAGCTGATGCTTTTGACAATGGATAATTGTTATTCCATCTTAAAGGACAATTCCGATGACATTTCAGAGATTGAGAAATGGGTAAAGGAAACCAGGGTCCTTCTCAAAAAGAAGCTTATCGAAAAGCAGGAAAAGGAACAGATCAATCACGAGATCTACTCTTATATGCATGATATTTTCGGTGCTGAGGTGCTTGATATTTTTGATCTGAAATACGATCCCGAGGAAAAACATCCTCATTTGCCCAAATAACAAACGTAAACTTATGAGAGGATTGCTGATTTCAATCCTCTCGTTTTAATTTGCCGGAGAGACCAGAATGGAATATGTACTTACTGCAGATGAAATGAAACGATACGACCTTGCTACATCAGACATTATCGGTATCGATGCTTTTACTCTGATGGAGAGAGCGGCGCTTGAAACCGCAAAGGTCATTTTAAGTTTAAGTGAAAAACAGAATATTAAGAGGATACTGATCCTTTGCGGCCCCGGAAACAACGGAGGAGACGGCCTCGCCCTTGCAAGGATCCTGTCTGAGGAAGGTTTTAAGACAGATGTTTTCTTCATAAAAAAATATGAAAAGGTATCGGATTTATTTAAAAAGCAGTCAGAAATCATAAAAAAATTCGATGTAGGATTTAGTGAAGTGATAGATCCCTCATATGATCTCTATGTTGATGCCATATTCGGGATCGGTTTAAAAAGAGATGTTACGGATGAATTCGCAGACTGCATTAATGAATTAAACAGCCCGGGAAAATATGTTTTGTCCATGGATATTCCTTCCGGCATTGATTCCGACAACGGCTCGGTAAAAGGGGTGTGCGTAAGGAGCGATATAACTGTCACATACTCTTTTTACAAAAGAGGTATTTTTCTGTACCCAGGCAGCAAATATTGTGGTAAAGTAATTAAGGTTAATGTGGGAATCGGACTAAAGTCCATACCGGATCAAAAGCCGGAGATGTTTATCCATGACAAAGATTTTGATCCCCTTCCACAGAGACAACCTGACGGAAACAAGTCCACCTTCGGCAAAGTCCTGATCATTGCAGGGTCGAAAAATATGGCAGGTGCGGCACTTTTATCCGCAAAGGCTGCCATGAGAACGGGCGCAGGAATGGTTAAGATCCTTAGCCCCATGGAAAACAGGATCATAATCCAGGAGTCTTTACCTGAAGCTTTGTATGGCACATTTGAGGATCCGGAAAGTTCAATGAATTGGTGCGATTCCATAGTGATCGGCCCCGGGCTTTCAAAGTCGGATGAGGCAAAGCAGGTTTTAATAAAGGTTTTAAAAATTGATTCAAAAAAGCCTGTTGTCATCGATGCGGATGCCATAAATCTGATAGCTGAAGACACCGAATTACTTAATCTCGCAGCAAAAAACGGTGAGAGACTTATCTTTACACCCCATGTGGGAGAGGCATCAAGGCTTTTAAAAATATCTGTTTCGGATATAAAGGCAGACCAGGTTTCTGCTTTAAAGGAATTGACTGTAAAGACTAATTCTGTTGTGGTATTAAAGGATGCCAGAACCTTTGTCAAAGGGAAAGACTTTAACATATTTTTAAATGTGTGGGGAAATGACCGAATGGCCACTGCCGGAAGCGGAGACGTATTATCCGGCATAATCGGAGCTTTTTTAGGCTTCAGAAAATTTGACAGCTTTGAAAGTGCCGTAAGAGGAGTTCATCTTCATGCCGTTTCCGGGGACAGGGCTTACTGTGATTTATTTGGAAACGGGCTTACAGCCGGTGATATAATAGAACATATTACTTATTAAATAAAAGATTAAATATATAGTTTCGGAGGTTTTTTACGAAGAAATGGAAATACATAATGATTCCAATATCTGCAGCAGAGGTTATGTGGAAGTAAATCTCGATGCCATAGCAGATAATATGGAAAAGATGAAGGATCATTTAAAAACAGACACAAAGATGATCGCGGTTGTAAAAACAGACGGATACGGTCATGGAAGTGTGCCCATATCAAAGGCTCTTGAAAGCAAAGACTTTATGTTCGGTTTTGCGGTGGCAACCGCAGAGGAAGCCTTTGAACTCAGAAAAGAAGGAATATCTAAGCCAATCATTATCCTGGGTTATACTTTTCCGTATTGCTACAAGGAGCTTATCACAAAGGATATCAGGCCCACCGTCTTTAAAAAAGACATGGCTGATGAGATATCAAAGCTTGCCTTTGAGTTAAAGCAGACCGTAAAGGTTCATATTAAAGTGGACACGGGAATGAGCAGGATCGGTATAAGACCTGATGATGAGGGACTGGAATTTGTAAAATATGTTTCGGAGCTTCCGGGAATCAAAGTGGAAGGAATGTTCACCCATTTTGCAAAGGCCGATGAATCTGACAAAGAAGCCACCTATGAACAGCTTAGAAAATTCAATTCATTTTATGACAGGATTGAGAAAGAACTTAAACTTAACATCCCTGTAAGGCATTGCTCAAACAGCGCCGGGATAATCGATATTCCCGAGGCAAACCTTGACTGTGTAAGAGCCGGCATCACGATGTACGGACTTCACCCTTCGGATGAGGTTGATATCAATAAATTCAAACTGACTCCGGCCCTGTCACTTTTTTCAAAGATCGTATACATAAAGGAGATCCCTGCCGGAACCCCCATAAGCTACGGAGGAACCTTCGTATCGGATAAAAAGATGAGGGTAGCAACTGTGCCTGTGGGCTACGGCGACGGTTATCCCAGATCTCTTTCCAATAAAGGGTATGTACTCATCAGAGGTAAAAAGAGTCCGATCCTTGGAAGAGTGTGTATGGATCAGATGATGGTGGATGTGACTGATATCCCTGAGGCCTGTGAATATGACAAGGTTACTCTGATCGGAAGAGATAAGGACGAGGAGATCACAGCGGATTTTCTGGGTGAACTTTCCGGAAGATTTAACTACGAGCTTGTATGTGACATTTCAAACCGCCTTCCCAGAGCCTATGTAAAAGACGGAAAGATCTCGGAGATCGTTTACAAAAACTAACATGCTTGAAGAATTCATTATTTAATGATAAAATCAAAAAAGATTTTGCGTATATTTATTTTAAAGGAGTTTTAAAAATGTCAGGACATTCAAAATTTGCGAATATTAAGCATAAAAAAGAGAAAAATGATGCGGCAAAGGGAAAGATCTTTACCATCATCGGTCGTGAGATCGCAGTTGCCGTAAAAGAGGGCGGCCCCGATCCTTCCAATAACTTCAAACTGGCTCAGGTTATCGCAAGAGCTAAAGACAATAACATGCCCAACGAT
>JAGDCK010000208.1 GCA_017958585.1 Lachnospiraceae bacterium | reverse complement strand
CTTCACATTGATGTAAAGGATTATTACTATGCTTCATACGATGACAGCGGTGTGACAGGTCACAAGAGCAGTTATGTCTTAGAGGAAGGCAAGTACGAAGTATACGTGGGCTGCGAAGTGGACAGTGCGTCAAAGGAAGCGGAATTTGAGATAAAAGATATTCAGGTTCTTGAAACATTGAGCGAGGCCATGGGTCCCGTTGTGGATTTTGATGTGTTAAAACCCGGTGAAAAGACAGGGAATGTGTATGCGGAAAGTTTTGTTCCCGCAAGCAAGAGAACAGTTAATCCCATGGACAGAAGAAAAGAAAATATCCCTGCAGAGATTCCCATGACCGGAGATAAGGGATATAAGTTAAAGGATGTGAAAGAGGGAAGAGTTTCCCTTGACGATTTTGTGGCTCAGCTTGGAAAGGATGATCTCTTTGCACTGGCCAGAGGCGAGGGCATGAGCCCCACGGGAGTTACCCCCGGTATTGCCGGAGCCTTCGGTGCGGTAAATAACAGATTAAAAGAGTTTGGTATCCCTAAGGCAGGCTGTTCCGACGGCCCAAGCGGAATCAGAATGGACTGCGGCACAAAGGCATTTGCAATGCCAAACGGCACATGTCTTGCCTGCACATTTAACGAGGAACTCATCGAAAAACTTTATGAGTTTGAGGGAATGGAGCTTAGAAAAAATCATGTGGACACCCTTTTGGGACCCGGCATGAACATTCACAGAAACCCTCTAAACGGCAGAAACTTCGAATATTTTTCAGAGGATCCTTTCCTCACGGGAAAGATCGCGGCAGCTCAGGTAAGGGGCATGCAAAAATATGGCGTGACCGGAACCATCAAGCATTATGCCATGAACAATCAGGAGTATATGAGATCCTCCGTTGACTGTATCGCCACAGAGCGTGCCATCAGGGAGATCTATTTAAAGGGCTTTGAGATCGTGGTGAAGGAAGCCGGCGCCTATATCGTTATGACCAGCTACAACCGCATAAACGGTCTGCATGCTGCGGGCAATTATGATCTTAATACCACTATCCTCAGAGACGAGTGGGGATTTGACGGACTTGTGATGACAGACTGGTGGGCCCTTGCAAACGAGGAGGGCGAAAAGGGTGTTATCTCAAACACGGCAGTTTTGGTAAGAGCCCAGAACGACCTCTTTATGGTAATGCCGGATGCGGGCGAACCCACAGCGGTTGACACATCAGAGGATGGAATTAATAAAGGAATCGTCACCATCGGCGAATTCCAGAGAACCGCAAAGAATATCATGAAGGTATTGATGAGAGTGCCTGCATATACATTCTTCTACCATGAGGAGACCGACCTTGACAGAGAGCTTGAAGCTTTTGAGGATCCCTTCGAGGACAAGAACGAGCGCCAGGTAAAGGTAGCTGAAAGCGATACCCCCGGCGTATACTATATCGATGACATCGACACATCCATGGGCATGAAGAACGTGTTCATGATGGAGATGGGCGGAGGCGCATTTAAGCTCACTTTTGAGTGCGCGGTGGAGGAGAGCGTTTCAGATCTTGCCCAGGTGCCCCTTTCCATTTTCAAGGAGAACAACCTGGTGAAGATGCTGACACTCACAGGCGCGGAAAAAGAGTTTAAAGAGGTTGTGGTGGAGCCCATTGTGGCCCATTCCGCATATTCATTCCTTAAATTTTACTTCGGACAGGGCGGCATGAAGATCAGAAATTGTCGTATCGAAAAGACTATGTCAATGGAAGAACTCATGAAGCAGATGGAAAAGCACAGAACAAACGGAGAAGCTTTTTAGGAAGTTTACGAGAGGTGATGGTATGTTCATTAATGAGATATTAAACAGGATCGACGAACTTTTGGAAAAAGGACAGACTGAGGAAGCGGAAAACCTGATGATAGAATCCGTCAGGGAAGCCGCAGAAAAGGATCTCGACGATGTGGTCTTGTCCCTGGAAAACGAATTGATCGGTTTTTATCGCGAGGCAAGCAGATATGAGGACGGCATAAAGATAGCAAACGCCGCCATGGCTCAGGCCGAAAAAATGGGCATCACCGGAACCATCGCTTATGCCACCACACTTTTAAATATCGCAAGTCTCTACCGCGGAGCGGGGAGATTAAACGAGTCCATGATCTATTTTGAGGGCGTGCGAAAGATCTACGACACCATTTTGGAGCCGGACAGCCTTCTCTATGCCTCTCTTGAAAATAATCTTGCTCTTTTATACGAGGAAAAAGGTCTCTATGACAAGGCAAAGGAATCTCTCCAGAGAGCTCTTGCCATCGTAAAGGACAAGAATGCGGTTTATGAGATCGCAGTAAGCTATGCCAATCTTGCAAATGTTTGTATCGAGATGGGAGAGCTGGAGGAAGGCAGAGAATATGCCGTAAACGCCATGGAGATCTTTGAGGGAAAAGGTGTTTACGATTCCCATATGGCTGCCGCAAATGCCGCTCTCGGGAACTATTATTACAAGATGGGTAAATTTGACAAGGCCGTTGCCAGATACGGCGAGGCCCTGAACATGATAAAGACCAGCGTCGGCGAGACCAAATTCTATGAGAGAGTTAAGGAAAGACTTGACGAATGCGCCGACAAGATCGGTTTTGTGGATCTGGATGAGATACTTAACAATGAATCACTCACCATGGTGACGGGACTTTCTCTTTGCAAAGATTATTATTATGAATACGGCGAACCCATGTTAAAGGAAAAATTTCCCGAGTACATGGACAGGATCGCAACAGGACTTGTGGGCGAAGGAAGCGACTGCTTTGGAATGGATGATGAATATTCCAGAGATCACGACTGGGGCCCGGGATTCTGCATCTGGGTAAGCGATGAAGTATATGAAAAGATCGGAAAGGATCTTGAAGCCGAATACGCAAAGCTTCCCATGGAATACAAAGGGTTCTTCAGACTTGAGACGGATCAGGGTGCCGGAAGGCGCGGAGTCATGACCATAAACAGATTCTACGAGAGGTTTCTTGGCACCGCAGTATATGATGATATAAAATGGCAATACGTATCCGATGCTTCCCTTGCGGCTGCCGTAAACGGTGAAGTATTCGCAGATCCGGAAGGTACATTCAGTGAGATGAGAAACAAACTGAAAGCCGGATATCCTGAGGAGATCAGATATTTAAAGATCGACCAGAGCGCGGCCATGTTTTCGCAGACAGGTCAGTACAATTACGAGAGAATGTTAAAGAGAGGGGACCTTATGACGGCCCAGCTTCTCCTGGCAGACTCCATACGTGAAGCCATGAAGCTTCAGTACTATATTGAGAATAAATACCCTCTCCACGACAAGTGGCTTAGACGCGGACTTGCCTTTTTGGAAAACGGTGCCGCCCTTGAAAAGCATCTGGAAGAGCTGATGTTAAAACCCGGAGAGGAAAAGATGGAGGAGATCGCGGAATTTTTCGTGGGTCAGCTCTATGCATTGAGCATCATCTCCGATATCGAGCCCTACCTTGACAGGCACAGCGATGAGATCTTCATGAAAGCAAACCTTGTTTCCCTTCCCAAAAAGAAGATCATAGAGGGCATTGTCAAACTGGAATTTGAGGAGTTTGACAAGGTTCAAAACGAGGGCGGAAGGGCAAGCTGCCAGGATAATTTCCCCACCTTCAATATCATGCGAAGCAGTCAGTACATGACATGGGACAAGACCATGCTCATGCAATATGTATATGATTTTGACAGGGAGAGCAGAAAAGGTCACAATCTCATAACCGAAAAATACGGTCGCATGGAGCAGAGCACAGCTCCCGAGGAATATGAAAAGATAAAGGACAATTTCCCGGAGATCCCACCTGAAAAACAGGCGATCATCGATGCCATTGTAAAGATCCAGGTGGATATGATGGATGCTTTTGCGGAAAAATATCCAAAGCTTGCAGGAAATGCCAGAAGCATACATGCCTTTGATGACGGCGGATACAATACTTCCTATGAGACATATTTAAAGGGAGAGATAAGCACTTATTCAGACAAGATGCTGGAGCTCTACGGCAGATATGTGGCAAGGGCAGCGGCTGAGGGAGAAAATATCGCATTTAAGATAATGGAGAATAATGTAAAGCTATACGGATACGAATCCCTGGAGGATGCGGAAAGCAAGCAGTAAATAATGCATTAATAAAACGGAGGCCGGTTAATACCAGCCTCCGTCTATTGTTATTATCTGTCCTGTCATATATGTGGGGGATGTGGCGATCTTAAATATCAGATCCGCAACTTCATCCGGGCTTCCAAAGCGTCCCGCAGGGATCTCATCCATAAGAGCGCTTCTGTCTTCATCGGAGAGAACGGCATTCATCTTTGTATCTATCACACCGCAGGCCACCGCATTGACGGTGATATTACTGGGGGCAAGCTCTTTTGCAAGAGCCTTTGTAAAAGCATTTATGCCTCCCTTTGACGCGCTGTAAGCTACTTCGGTTGAAGCGCCCACATTTCCCCATACGCTGGAAACATTTATTATGGCTCCCGAATGGTTTTTTAAAAACAGGGGGATGGCCATCTTTGAAGTTAAAAATGCACTGTCCAGGTTTGTGCCAAGGACTTTTTTCCACTCATCAAAGGTCATCTCGTGGAGAAGCCCGAAATAAGCGATGCCTGCATTGTTTACAAGGACATCTAACGACTCCAAACCTTTAAAAAGGCGCTGCACGGAAGCTTCATCCGAGACATCACATCTTATGGCATTCACCGTTACCCCGAACTCTTCATGTAATGATTTTGCAACATTTTCAAGTTCATCCACGGATCTGTCGCAGGTTATTACAAGGTCATACCCTTCCTCTGCAAAGCGTTTTGCACACGCCGCACCGATACCGCGGCTTGCTCCTGTTATCAAAGCTTTCTTCATATTAACCTCTTTATAAAAATCATCCTTTTTTTGAAATCAAATACAATATTTTCAAACATAAGTATATCATAGATTCGGGGAGAGAATATTACAAAAATATGTCCGCTCCGGATTTAAAAAGGTCAAAATGGCGAAAAAGTTATGTTTTTTGGAGAAATTTTGGTAAAAATGTCAACGCTATGCATTGACAAAGTGCCCCGGATAATGTTATATTTGTTAACGGATTTAATAATTTTGTAACATTTAGATACGAGAAACAAAAAGCATAAGTAACCATAGGTTTTACCGGAGGAATTTATGAAGTTTAAGACCGTAAGGGCAATGGCTCTTGTATTTGCATTCGCTGTTGCTTTCGGTAGCAATTCAATTACAGCACTGGCAACAAATTCGAGTGTGCTCCCCGCAGGAGGACTGGAGCTTGCACTCAACAAGGGTACCAAGCTTGAGAGCCTGGCATCATCCAAGTCAGATAAGAGTAAGATTGCACCAATTATTGAAAAAGATGATATAGAGATTCCGGAGACAGAGGAAGAGGAGGATTTCAGTAACCTCGTTATCGCTCAGGTTTCCAATTACATTAATATAAGAAGTATTCCCGACAGCTCGGGAGAGGTACTCGGAAAGCTTTACAACAATTCGGTTGGTGAGCTGATTTCCGTTGAGGGCGAGTGGAGCCTTATCAAATCGGGAACAGTCACAGGATATGTAAAGAGTGAGTACTGTGTGACAGGCGACGATGCCATAGAGCTTGCAAAGCAGGTGGGCACCAGATTCGCCACAGTGACCACCACCACACTTTTTGTCAGAAAGGAAGCCACAACAGATTCAGGGATCATCGGAATGGTTCCCCTTGATGATGACCTTGTGGTAACCGCTGAAGAGGGTGACTGGGCACAGGTTGATACCGTTGAGGGATCCGGCTGGGTGTCAAAGGATTATGTGACCATCCACACCGAATTCGTGCAGGCGGAGTCAAAGGAAGAGGAACAGGCAAGACTTGCTAAAGAGGAAGCCGAGAGAAAGAAAGCTCAGAAGGCTGCCGAAAAGAAACTTGCTTCAAACAATAACACATCAAGTTCATCGTCAACCGCCACCACAAATTATGCGGTGGGTTCGGGAAGCGAACTCGGAGTTGCGGTTGCAGAGTATGGACTTCAGTTTGTGGGTAATCCTTATGTGTACGGCGGATCAAGCCTTACAAACGGTACAGACTGTTCAGGATTTGTAATGAGTGTATATGCTAACTTCGGTGTAAGCCTTCCTCATTCATCAAGCTCTGACAGATCACAGGGTACAGCTGTTGACGGACTTGACAATGCTCAGGCCGGAGACATCGTTTGCTACTCAGGACATGTGGGAATCTACATCGGAAACGGACAGATCGTGCACGCATCCAACAAGCGTACAGGTATCATCGTTTCAAATGCCGATTACAGAAAGATCCTGGCCATCAGACGTATTTTCTAAATGAAACTTTCACTCGATACGGGACGGTTCCCAGAGAGTGTTGCATCAAACTATATAATAGGGGTTTGAAGGACCGCGCGGGGGCGCGGTCCTTCGTCTTTGTGTAACGGGAAAGTTTTTTCCTGTTACACAAAAGCTTTGCGGTTTACTTTGACTGATGTTTTTTAACTTGAAAAGTATTTGTAATTGTTTGACTATTTTCTAACAGGATTTTGTGTGAGTAAAGTACTATTCGTGAAAATCATGTGTGCAATTTTGCCAATACCACCTTTGTCAATGACAAATAGGATACAATCGAAAAAAAATATAAAATACTTATCCACATCTTATGAATCGCGATTTTAACCAAAAAAGTGCTTTATACACCGAGTTGTCCACATTATCCACAGAAAAATACCCTTAAATGAGGTGGGAAAAATGTGAACACCTGTTTTATAGAGAACTTATGAAAATTGGAAAATACGGAAAAAGACAGCTTTTTCCATTGACATAACTGATGTCAAAAAGATGTAAAAAAACTCTTAAATTATTGCAAAATTGTGTGGTGACATGGTATAATTATCGTACAATAAAACATCGAAAGGGATGATGCATATGAAGTTTATTATTGTAGGCAGAAACATTGACGTAACACCCGGTCTCAAGAGTGCAGTGGAGGAGAAGATAGGCAAGCTTGAGAAATACTTTAATCCCGATACCGAAGTACACGTAACTCTAAGTGTTGAAAAGGAGCGACAGAAAATAGAGGTTACAATCCCCGTTAAGGGCAGTATTATCAGATCCGAACAGGTCAGCAACGACATGTATGTTTCCATTGATCTTGTTGAAGAGATCATCGAGAGACAGTTAAAGAAATACAAGACAAAGATCGTTAACAAGAAGCTTGACGGAGGATTCAGCAAGACCTTCGTTGACAACGATTACATGGATGACGAGGAGATCAAGATCGTCAGAACCAAGAAATTCGACATCAAGCCCATGTATCCCGAGGATGCCTGCATCCAGATGGAACTTTTGGGACACAACTTCTTCGTATTTATCAATGCGGAGACCGATCAGGTAAATGTGGTTTATAAGAGAAAAGCAGATACCTACGGACTCATCGAACCTGAAGATTAATATGTAAAATGTAATAAGAACTTTGAAGGAACCGGAAAAAAATCCGGTTCCTTTTTTTGGTGCAGCTTCCATAAATGTTTAATTTACCCCTTTAGTGTGAAAAACCAGTTGCAAATGGATTTTTCCTATGATAAAATAGGCTTAATTGTTGTGATAAAAAATTAACAATCAATCAAACTTAAAAACTTAATTTTTCCATTGGAGGTAAAGAAATGGCTAAGAAAGTTGTTTTAGCAGGCGCTTGTCGTACCGCTATCGGTACCATGGGCGGCACACTCAGCACAACTCCTGCCGCAGAGCTTGGAGCAATCGTGATCAGAGAGGCATTAAAGAGAGCAGGTGTTGCTCCCGAACAGGTAGATCAGGTTTATATGGGATGTGTAATTCAGGCAGGTCTCGGTCAGAACGTTGCTCGTCAGGCTACACTTAAGGCAGGTCTTCCCATTGAAGTACCCGCTGTAACCATGAACGTTGTATGCGGATCAGGTCTTAACTGCGTTAACCAGGCAGCTCAGATGATCATGGCAGGTGATGCAGACATCGTTGTAGCAGGTGGTATGGAGAACATGTCAATGGCTCCCTATGCTGTACCTCAGGCTCGTTACGGATACAGAATGAACAATGGTGTATTGGTAGATACAATGATCAAGGATGCTCTTTGGGATGCATTCAATGATTATCATATGATCAAGACTGCGGACAATATCGCAGAGCAGTGGGGACTCACAAGAGAAGAGCTTGATGAGTTTGCTCTTAAGAGCCAGCAGAAGGCAGCAGCAGCTATCGCTTCAGGTGCTTTCAAGGAGGAGATCGTTCCCGTTGAAGTAAAGAAAAAGAAAGAGACAATCGTATTCGATACAGATGAAGGTCCCCG
>JAGDCK010000207.1 GCA_017958585.1 Lachnospiraceae bacterium | reverse complement strand
TATGACAATATCGACATCACAAAAAATCTTAAGAACCTGAAGGAGTTTTTGAAACTTCGTGACAAGGACAAGATTTTTGATTATGCCAAAGATAATGGATATATCGGAATCCCAGCGTTGGTGACTGGTGATGGCAAGGTCACTTTGGATTGGGAAAGCTTTTTTATCAGGCAGGGAATAGAGGTTGTTCATCCGGGTGATGCAGGAGCAGCCTGTGGTTTAGATGGCAAGGGATGTTGATGCGACAGGCATACTAAGAAGAGGACTGAAAAACTGTAGGCGCTATAACTTCCGGCTATCACCGGCAATAGGTAAATGTTTACGCAAAAAGCGCGTGGGTAGCGATATAATGGTGGCGTAGATATTTTTCTTTTCCTAAATAAATGCGAGGGGTGAGTAGAAATGGTTAATGAAAAGGTAAAAGAGTTTCTTATCTCCAACAACCTTGGTGACAGGCTTACAGAGCATGCAGAAACGATTGATATGGTGGAGCATGCCGCACAGCAGATAGGCTGTACCGAGCCGGAGATTGCCAAGACGTTGTCTTTTGTTGTTGATGAAAAACCTGTAATTGTAGTAATGGCAGGCGATGGAAGAGTTAACAGTTCGAAGTTCAAGACACTATTTCATACTAAACCTCACATGATCCCCAGAGATCAGGTGGAGAGTATCACGGGATTTCAGCCGGGAGGAGTATGTCCTTTTGCTATAGCTGATGATATCCCCATCTGGCTTGATGTTTCCATGAAGCGTTTTGAATATGTCCATCCGGCAGGAGGAAACGAGTTTACTTCTGTCAGGATTACACCTTCGGAGCTCGAAACGGTTACAGGTGCCGAAGGCTGGTGCGATGTATGCAAGGGATGGGAAGATACTGAGTAAAAGAACTTGTGTTAAAGGAGGAAGCAGATGAGCAGAGTTAATTTTGGAGCAAAACCACTTATGTACCCGCAGCCGGTTCTTATCATTGCAACATATGATGAGAATGGAGTGCCGAATGCTATGAATGCAGCTTGGGGCATAACCACTGATTTTAAAGAAATATCGATCAGTTTGTCTGAACACAAGACTACTGACAATCTCGCAAAGAGAGGAGCTTTCACAGTAAGCCTTGCTACAGAAGAGCAGGTGATTCCAAGCGATTATGTCGGTATAGAATCAGGAAGAAAAGTACCTGATAAATTTGAAAAGGCCGGATTTCACGCAACAAAGAGCGAGTTCGTTGATGCTCCTTTAATTGATGAACTTCCTGTTGCTCTTGAGTGTAAAGTAAAGAGCTTTGAAGATGGCATTCTTGTCGGAGAGATCGTAAATGTCTCCGCAGATGAAAGCGTAGTGACAGACGGAGTTGTTGACGTTACAAAAGTTAAGCCGATAAGTTTTGATCCATTCGGTAATGCATATTACGGAATTGGAAAAAAGGTTGGCAATGCCTTTAAGGATGGTGCAAAATTGAAGTAAGGTTCAGGCGGTGAGTTAATAGACTCATCGTCTTTTTTTACTCAAAGGCGACATTATAAAGATTACAGGTTACAAAAAATTCTTGACATAAACACCTGTAACGGAGGTTTTATTTTGATACAGATAAAAGGAAAATACTCAGATGCCATGATCATGTGCATAGGAAAGGCAACGCTCGATGAGGCTCCTTTTGCATACAGAGAAATCAGCTATATCCAAGATGCTATTGCTGAGACCGCAGATATCATGAAGATCCTAAAGCCTGTGTATAACTATAAGGGAGGGAATGCGTGATAAATTAACGTGCGAATAGTTTGATCAAGCCTTATAATTTTCATAGAATGATTAATGATAGTTATACTGTTTAGAAAAATAGGAGGTGACTCTTGTTTTTCTGAGTATAAGGCGAGGTCATTTATGGGAAATGAAAACGGAACATGGATCATGTATGGCGTTGAGTGGGATGATCCCGAGTGCCTGCATACTGTGCGTGATGCGATAAATTACATAAAT
>JAGDCK010000206.1 GCA_017958585.1 Lachnospiraceae bacterium | reverse complement strand
CGAGCCGGCAGGCGAGATTGAACCGCTTGCAAAGCAAGCTGGGTGCAAGTCCCCTTCCACACAAAAAATTGCAGAAGATGGGGCGCACGAGGTCCAGTGGACCTCGGTTTTGCGCCGACCGGAGCGGAGCGGAGATTGAACCCACTGGGTTCAATGAACGCTTCCGCTTCGTTAAAAGAAAAAGCCCCAAGCTATAAAGCTTGAGGCTTTTCTTTTAAGAATGCGGAAGATGGGACTTGAACCCACACGACTGCAATAGCCACAAGATCCTTAGTCTTGCTCGTCTGCCAGTTCCGACACTTCCGCGTAAGTCGCTTACTTTTTATACCTTGTCGCTCGCGACTTGATTATAATAACACCGAGGCAATAAGAAGTCAACCTCTTTTTTAAAAAAATTTGTATAAAAAATTTCTACAATACAAACAATACTTTAATGCGTTAACTTCTTACCATTTTTTCTTTCTGTTTACATCAAAAAGTCCCCAGTTTCTCTCAGGTCTGTCCTGGTTGTCTCCCTTCCAAGGCTCATCAAAAGCCTCGAACAAAAATGCCACAACCTGCTCTTCTTCCAGCCACTCATTAAGCTCTTTAATATACATCTTCTGGTTCGCAACGGTGGCCTGCTTCGGCTCCTTTGTCTCGTCGGATCTTGAAGGCCATCCCATCTCTGTAAAGATAATCTCCTTACCTTTAAACCACTCCTGTGCAGTATGGAAATGTTCCTTGTTCACTTCCACTGCTCCTACTGCAGGGAGGTTTAAATGCCAGGGATAGCTGTGCAGGGATATAAAATCCAGATGGTCTGCAAGCTCGTGCAGTCTCTCCCACTCTCCGAATCCCTCGCAGAACGTAACAGGTACATCCAAAGCTTCCTTTAATCTGTCCGCATGGGCGATCAGTCTCTCCACGGGCACCATATTTGCTGTCCAGTCGGGTGTATTCTCATTTCCGATGGAAACAGCTATGACCGCATCCTTGTACTCTTTTACAAGCTTTATCAGTTCTTCCACCTCGGAGTCGTTTCTGTCTCTGTGAGCCTGCAGTTCCTCCTCGGTAAAGTTTTCATCCACCCAGGGACAGTTTTTGTTGTTGATCTCAGGTTTATTGTCCACACCGATGATGCACTTCATGGGGAGCTTATCCTCAGTGATAACCTGAAGCACTCTTTTTGCGTGGAGGTTTGGATCATACATTCTCAGATATTTGTATCCCTCATCGCACAAAATATGAATATCCTCTCTTATCTCGTCCATGGAAGGGATCACACCTCCGGGGCGCTGTCCTTCTCTGTAGCCCGAATAACAAATAGCTTTTCCAAATTCAAAAATTCTCATGTAATACCTCGTATTTCAATATTTATTGTAAATTAACCTTTGCCGGTTATTTTTACATTCTCCAAAAACATTTTCGCTTCCTCAATGTCCGCCTTCATCTGTCTTCTGAGTTTCTCCGAAGCGATCTCAAAGAGCATTTTGATGATCTTTGTCATCATATCCCTGGTGGTGGGATCAAGGTTCTTCATCTTTTTAGCCATCTTTAAAGTGGAATTTCTCCACTCTTTTCCAAGGTCAATGGTATTGTCCACCTCGGACCCGTCGATGACGTCAAAGAGGGTATCGATAAACGCCTTACGCTCCTCGGCATTCAAAGAGCAAATCCATTCGTTGATATTGTCATCGGACCTGCTTCTGGACCTGTAGAGGCCTTCCACCTCGATAAATTCCATGTCTCTCACAAGCCAGGTATAGGTGTCATGCTGTTTCAGTCCAAAGGAATTGCTCTCGATAACCTTGAATATCATCTTGTTTTCAAAGAGCATTCCCACAAGGGATGAATGGGGAAGGATCTTGGTGGTGCGCTCCTTTATGGCTTCGTATCCGTATTTTCTTAGTAGCTCCGGACGAAATCCCGGGCCGTCCATGCTATAGACATGTATGATACGATCCTGAATTGCTTTTGAGCATGTCATGGATGCGTAAACCGACAGATTTCCGCCCTTTGAGTGACCTCCCACATAGAATTCGCCCTTAAACTTTCCGGCAACGGTATTCAGATACTGCGCAGCCAGGCTTTGACCGGGGATGGGATCCATGAAAGTCATATTCAGATCCTCTTTCCAGCCGATTATATTTTCATCCGTGCCTCTGAAAGCTATGAAGATCCTGTTATCGTTTAGCACAAATGAGGTTGCGGAAAACTGGGTCTCCCTCTCTTTTTCCACAATGTTTATATGACAGTTGATCAACATATCGGAAAACCTTTTGCTTGCGCTCATTGCTTCGTACAGTGCCCTGTTTGGCTTTTCATATCTGACATCTGAAAAAAGCCTGTCAAAATCCGGGTTTTCTGAGAGTTTTTCCACGGAAACCGACGGTTTGTTTTCGTCCGGTCCTGGAATAAGTCCCTCGAATTTCAGATAGGAAAACTGAGCCAGAACCAAAGCATCCACTTCGCACAACGGTCTCT
>JAGDCK010000205.1 GCA_017958585.1 Lachnospiraceae bacterium | reverse complement strand
TCCTGATTCCCCTTAGAAGAAGCCAACTGTCAAAGGGGCCAAGGCAGGCGCCGGTGGTCTTATAGATAAATCGAAGTCTCTCATCAATTTCCTGATCTTTCACCACAACAAAACCGCCGATGGTATCATGGTGTCCGCCAATGAACTTTGTGCCGGAGTGGATTACGATGTCTGCTCCAAGATCGATGGGATTCTGATAATAAGGTGACAGGAAAGTATTGTCAACTATGAGGATAAGTCCTTTTTCATGAGCTATCTTTGCAATTTTTTCTATATCCGAAACATTCATCATAGGATTTGTGGGTGTTTCAAGATATACAGCTTTCGTGTTTTCATTAATGAGAGGCTCCACGTCCTCACTGCTAAGATCAGCCGTAGTGAAAGACAGACCATTCTTTTTGCTGATCTCGTTAAAAAGTCTCACACTGCCGCCGTACAGATCCGCATCAATGACGAAATGGTCTCCCGGTTTAAAGAGCTCCATCACTGTTGCGATGGCTGCCATTCCGCTGGAAAAGGCCATTGTATCAATGCCGTGCTCAAGTTTTGTCATCACATGTTCAAGCTGCTGCCTTGTAGGATTCTGCATCCTGGTATAGTCAAAACCGGTGCTCTCTCCAAGCCCCCTGTGGGCAAAAGTTGCAGACTGATAGATAGGAAAGCTCAAAGCTCCCCACTGATCTGCTATGCTGCTGTCGGAAAGCTGACATATGGTCTCAACCTTGTACTTACAGTCGCAATCCGCTTTATTATCCTCATTTTTCATAGTTATCTCCTCACGCATATATTATTTGCAAATCTCTATTTAGCGAAGCCAATCCTACTTCGCACTGATCGCATCGTAAAGCCTGTTCATAGTAGTCTCAATCGTTGTCCTTGGACAGGCGATATTTATCCTTTCAAAAAGAGCTGTCTCTTTTCCGAAAATAATTCCCGGATCAAGCCAGAGTTTTGCCTTTTCCTCGACTATATCCTTTAAAACATGCCTGTCACTTGTAACCTCTGAAAAATCAAGCCATACAAGATAGGTGCCTTCCGGCTCTACAAGCTTTACCTGTGGAAGCTTTTCTTTTAAAAACTCTCTGATATAACTTAAATTTCCCTCAAGATAATCCAGCAGTTCATCCAGCCACTCATCGCCTTTTTCGTAAACTGCTTTTGTGGCAACCATGCCAAGCACATTACACTGGCTGTATCCTGCAGCATCGTTTTCATGCCTGAATTTGTCCCGTACTTCTTTTTCCGGAATCAGGATATTCGCAACCTGAAGTCCTGCGATGTTGAAGCTCTTACTTGCAGAAGTCCCGATTATCAGCTTCTTCTTGTACTTATCATCAAGATGGGCAAAAGAGGTATGCTTATGCCCTTTGTAAATAAAGTCAAAATGAATTTCATCGGAGAAAATATAGACATCATGCTTTAAGCAGATATCCGCCATCTTCAAAAGTTCCTCTTTTGTCCACACTCTTCCCACCGGATTGTGAGGACTGCAAAGAAGAAACATCTTTACGTCATTTTCAATTATCTTTTTCTCGAAGTCGTCAAAATCAATGGAGTATTTTCCATCCCTGTAGATGAGCTGGTTATTGACCACAACTCTCTTGTTAACTGTAATCATCTCGCTGAAGGGATAGTAAACCGGCTGCTGGATGAGAATGTGGTCCCCCACTTCTGTAAGTGCCCTTATGGCTGTGGCAATTCCGTAAACAACACCGGGTACAACCGTGTTCCAGTCGTCCTCTATCTCAATGTCATGACGGCGCTTAAGCCAGCCCTTCAAAGCATCCTTATAGTCCTGTTTTGGATCGGTATATCCGAAAATTCCGTGACTTACCCTCTCCTGTATATCCGAAAGGATTTCCTCCGGAAGCTTGAAATCCATATCCGCAACCCACAGAGGCAGAAGGTCATCTCTGTGTTTTCTCTCAAGACAAAAGTCCCACTTTAAACAGCTTGTATTTTTCCTGTCTATAACGGCATCAAAATCATATTTTCTCATATTTCACCCGATTTGTATATTTATAAATTTTCCCGCTGCAATAAAAACTCGTATTTAAAGTAATTGCCCCGGAGCAAATGAGCCTCGGAGCAATCATA
>JAGDCK010000204.1 GCA_017958585.1 Lachnospiraceae bacterium | reverse complement strand
TGAATCTCCATTTGGGAAAGCCATGAGCACATAGTAGCTGCTGCCAAGAGCTCTGTCCACAGGCACAAGGGCATAGCGAGTTCCGTCATCAAAAACATATTCCGCATCGGCATCAATGGATGCCCAGAGGTTAAGGGTTCCCGCATCGATCACGTATTCATCCTCTGCCCCATCCTCGGACTTTTCATCGCTTAAGTCTTCACTTAAATCCATGTTCTCATCCATAAAACGATCAAGATAAAGATACAGCGCGTTAAAAAATGATGTATCGTCCTCATCAAAATCTGTAAATATCATGTCCGGGAACCAGAATTTCACTTTCCCGCAGCCATAGATATCCGGAACAAAACCTGTGTACACCTCAGGCGCATCCTCGTAGGGAAGCTTTTCAAAGCATGAGGCAAGCCATGCGCAGACATCGTAGCAAAAAGATTCCAGATCCTGCTTGCCGGGTCCGTACATGGTGATGACGGGGATATATTCCACATCCACATGGGACTCACCCTGTCTGATGTCCCAGTCTATGCCCCTTCCCCTGTAATTATAAAAATATTCCTCAGAAAGACTCTTAAACAATTCCTGATGATAACTGTTGTGAAGGGCCATATCGTTTTTCACATAAAAAGTGAGGTCTCCCGACTTAACCAAAAGCTCCTCCCGGTCGGAAGTTTCCTGTATGTCAAGGTTTCCTGAAATGCCATATCTGTCTCTAAGTAAATCCTCTATCTCGTCCGTGCCATAACCCGTAAACACATCCCCGTCGTACAGAAGGTCCACCTCTTCATCCGCCTGTTCGCTTCCGCTAAATACTATGATCACGCCGGCAGGCATCCATTCCACTTTAAAATTCGCCGGTCGAAACGCCCCTCCGTCATCTGCGATATCCACATAAAATGTATTTACTTTTTCTTCGCCGTCAAAAAGCGTGACCTTGCCGTGGCTGCTTCCAAATGGGAAATCCGCTTCTCCCTTTTCCTGAAACAGCAGACTGTATCTGCCATCCGGTGAAACCTCCCTCGCCACATTCGTAAGCCTCCAGGAGACCATGTATTTAACACATAATATGAAAATGAGAAGCAGTAAAAAGATCACGGCAAAAAATACGCCTACCCCCTTTATGAACTTTTTAAATCTGCTTTGTGCCTTAATTTCAGTCATGATATTTCCTTCTTTTTCGTTCTTTTGGTCATGCAGACCGATATCTATATTATCCCTAATCAGGTGAAATTTCATTAAATTATATTTAAGATTATTTTATTTCATAACAAAATCGCTCTCCGCACATAATTGCGGAGAGCGTAATCTCTCATGAACTATTTCAGTCCGAAATATTCATCTATACCGTTTGCAATTCCGGTGGCTATCTTTGTCTGATACTCGTCGGTTGCCATGTTCTTGTCCTCTTTTTTGTTGGTCATGTATCCCACTTCCACAATGGTAACAGGCACCTGGCACCAGTTGATTCCACTCATGGTATCGGTTTCCCAGACATATTCTTTCTTGCAATCTGTCTCTTCAACCAGTGCATCCAAAACTTTCTCTGACAGAGATTTACTCTCAGGTGCAAGAGAAGCATTATAAGGATTCTCGCTTGTCTGACAGATAGTCATGGCTCCGTGCGCCTTTGAGCTCTCCGAACCGTTTGCGTGAACTCTGATAAAAGCATCGGCCGCTGCCTCATTTGCCATCTCTGCTCTCTCGGCATTGCTGATGTCCACATCATTGGTGCGGCGTATCATCAAAACATCATATCCGCGGCTTAATAATTCTTCCTCGAGTTTTAACGAAATCATCAAAGTGAGTTCATATTCATTAAGTCCCGTGGCAACTCCCTTTGTACCACCGGCAACCTTTGCCTTTGTCTCCGTGGCTCCCGGGCCTACAGGCTCTTTATCACTGTTTCCCTGTTGCTGATGTCCTGCATCTATAGCTACGAGATACCCGTTCTTTTCTGCTGCGACGCCGGATTCACCTGACACATTCGAGGATTCTAAGTTACCATCCCCGTTTTCCTCTACTGCTTCAGAGTCAGAATCCTGTGGTGCTTCGGCGGTTTCTGCACTATCATCCTTCACATCATCGGTTGCTTCGGCGAAATCTCCTACGACTTCATCTGCCGGTTCTGTGCTGTCATCCTGTACCTCATTTGCGGCTTCTGTGATAACCTCCTTATTTTCAGAAGGAGTTTCTGTCTTTTTATCATCCCCTGTTTTTCCGCATCCGACTGCGACAAGCGCCAACAAAAACGTCATGCATATGGCAACTACGATCTTTTTAGTCATTTTCATCAGTTAATCTCCCAAAATCATCTACTTTCAATCGAAGATTTCATACCCTTTTTCATTCATGCAGATAACTGATTCATTCCCGTCTTAGAACTTTACTGTCTCAGGTGCAGCTGCAAATGAACAGAATGTGGCAACAGCATTTTTGAAATAAAGCATCTGCATGTTGTCATCATCCGGGCTGTACATTCCTGCAAGGCCGGGCATTTTCTCCAGCATTTTCACCTTTACATCCCTGTTATCATCATTTACAAGTTCGCCGGCGATTCTGATCCACTCGCTGCCCTTACTTGCGGAGATTTCTACCTTGGGATTTGCTGCTATCTGCTTTGAAACGTCCTTTACTTTTCCTGTCTGAATGTAAAGCTTTCCGTCATTTACAAGAACTGTTCCGAAAGGCCTTACTCTGGGCTGATCCCCGTCTACTGTTGCCAGAAAATAAGTTCCTGCTTCGTCCAAAAACTTTGCTACTCTTTCAACCGTCTCCATTTTTTGCTCCTTTTCTTTTTTAATTGTACCTTATCTTATTGCGCGCAATCATATTTTACCCCTTTGACCCTTCGATTTCAATCAGGTCTTAAGAGCGTCTTACTTATTTCCCGTCCGGGAAGCTTGTAAATGCACTTCTTTCCATGACGGGATATCCGTATTTTTCCTTTGCGTCGGCGAAAGCTTTTATCATAAAGCTCATGTTTTCAGCAAGGTTTCTCATGGTCTGAAGTCCTTCAAGGTCTTTTTTTACATCCTCTGCGCTGAAGCCGTGAACCTGATTCCAATACGTGGATGAAGCCACCGGCATGCTGCTGATGGTAAAATATTTGTTCAGCACATCGAAGCTTGCCGTATTTCCGCCACGTCTGCAGCTAACTACCGCAGCGCCCACCTTCATCTGCTTTGAAAAATTCGTGCTGTAAAACAGTCTGTCCAAAAATGACAAAAGATTGCCGTTTGGTGAACCGTAATACACGGGGCTTCCGATCACCAGTCCATCCGCTTCGGCAAACTTCGGTGCAACCTCGTTCACCAGATCGTCAAACACGCACTTTCCCTTTTCCTCACAGTTTCCACAGGAAATGCATCCGCGGACCGGCTTTATTCCGACCTGGATTATCTCGGTCTCAATGCCTTCTTTGTCAAATACCTTCACCATCTCCGCAAGGGCTGTGGCGGTACAGCCGTTTGAGTGAGGGCTTCCGTTTAAAAGTAGTACTTTGCTCATATTAAATCCTCCCGGTTTGGTCAACATCCCTTTCTGCCGTTTTTGTGGTCTTCAACGGAGCAGGCATTTGGTGTTCCATACTCCACCAGGCCCGCGTCAGCAGGATCAATGGACACACGTCCGTCTTCAAATACAAATGCAGGGATTCCCACATCACCGATCTTTTTGCATTTGTCAAACACCGGGTTATTGTCCCTGAGTCTGGTAAATGCGCTCATGTTTCGGATGTTTTCACCGATATTGATATATTCAAATTCGTTCTCACGTCCTTTTACCTGCTCGTGCACATAGTCGCAATATGGGCAGGTTGGCATTCCGTAAATCTTGATCATTTTCGTATCCTCCTTTTTTATAAAAGTGTACTGTTTAATTATATGTCATAAAAAGTGTTCCCACAACTGAAAAAAGATCCCCTTTTACAGGGATCCTTTTCCAAAACGATCATATTATTTATTCCATCCCGCTCATGCTTTTTGCCTGAGCGATCACATTTTCCATTATGTCCTTCGTCATTCCACCGGAGATATATCCCAGCACTTTTCCCTCGGGATCGATGATAAAGGTGGTGGGGAATGCAGTTATATAATAGCTAAGTGACAGG
>JAGDCK010000203.1 GCA_017958585.1 Lachnospiraceae bacterium | reverse complement strand
GAGAGCCTTGCGGAGACAAAGGTGAAGGACCTGATCGATGCTCAGTCAAATCCCACCATTGCCACCTATGCAAAGACCGGCGAGGTTCATATCCGCGTAACTGCAAGCGACGAGAATGAAAAAGCCTGCAAGAAGCTCATTAAGCCCGTGGTAAAAGAACTTAAAGAGCGCTTTGGAAATTATGTATATACCACAGATGAGGATGTCACCATGGAGAGAGCCGTGGTGGAACTCCTTGAAGCCAATGAGCTTACCATATCCTGCGCGGAGTCATGTACGGGCGGAATGGTATCTGCCAGACTCATAAATGTGCCGGGAGCCAGCGAGGTATTGAAGGTCGGATACGTGACCTATTCAAACAAGTCTAAGAGAAAGATCCTGGGTGTGAAAAAAACCACCCTCCAAAAGCACGGAGCAGTCAGCAAAGAAACCGCCACAGAGATGGTAAAGGGACTTGAGACCACGTCGAAAGCGGATGTATGCGTCGGCATCACCGGAATCGCAGGCCCTGACGGAGGAACGGATTCAAAGCCCGTAGGCCTTGTGTACATTGCCTGCAGCGTAAAGGGCAAGGTCACCGTGGAAAAATACAATTTCTCCGGCAACAGGACAAAGGTCAGAGAGTCTGCCACCAGCGCCGCACTGGTTCTTGCCAGAAGGTGCATACTGGAGTATTTCAGCAAGGTTACATTCGGACAGCTTGACTGAGGATCATAAAAACAAATAAATTTAATCAAAATTACAGCACATATTGGAATCGACTTTTGAAATTTTGTCAAACATTTGAGAAGCGATTTCGGATATGTGCTTTTTATTTGTTCAAAAAATGAACGAATTATAGAAATTTCTGCAATATGTGCTTATTTTTGCGACAATTTGCTTGAAAAAGCATGCAATCTTTAATATAATATTCAGTAAGTAAGTACCAAATATCGTTTTTTGTTATAGCAATGTGCCAAGCGGCCGGCCGGCTTACCGGGCAGACATTGGACGGCTGCTAATCACAGATGAAACTCGATAAACGTGTTTCATCCGGTCTTTTTATCAATACAAGGGTGGATACAATATGCGATTCTTTGAGGCTTCGCCGATACTGGAGAGCGCCCTGGAAATGATATTGTTGTTGGATCTTCAGGGTACTATCTTCTATGCAAACAGGACGGCCTTGGAAATGCTGGACTACAAAGACGGTCTGGTGGGCGAGTCCATTGCAACAGTTTTTCCCTCCATCAAACAGGATGGCCTGAATGCTCCGGATAAGTCAGAAATCGTTACCGGAGAACAAATAAAAGCAATGGCTTACAGGGGAAACAGAACATGCTTTCAGACAATGGTGAAAGTGATCGAATCAAGTACGGAGGAAGGTCCGTGCTATATTTGTTATGTGGAAGATAACTCGGAAAAGGATCTTTTGGAGAAAAAGGTTCAGCAGACCAGGCAGGAAGCGGAGGAAGCGTTAAAGGTCAAATCCGAATTTGTATCCAATATAACCCACGAATTGAAGACGCCGGTAAACGGTATTTTGGGAAACATCAGGGAGTTGGGTGAACAGGAGAATGACATTGACAAATTAAGGCTCATCAGATTGGTTGAGAGGGGCTGTGCCGATATGACGAACATCATCGGAAACGTCCTGGATTTTTCCAAACTGGAAGCCGGAAAGGTCGTTCTGGAGCCCTGAGAATTTAACATCAGGGAAACCTTGGATTACATCAAATCCAATCATATTCATAAGATTACGGAAAAGGGGCTGGACTTTTTTATGAATGTGTCGCCGGATGTGCCGGAGACAGTCATAGGCGATGAACTTAGGATCGCACAAGTCCTGAATAATCTTATTTCTAACGCCACCAAGTTTACCCACACGGGAAAGATCATGGTACAGGTCGCAAAGACCGCTCAGTACAATAAACAGGTGGAGCTGTTCTTTTTTGTTATTGATACAGGTATCGGAATTGATGAAGCCGATATTTCGAAGTTATTTAAAAGTTTTTCACAGGTTGACGCCTCCATTACAAGACAATACGGAGGCACGGGGTTAGGACTTAATATTTGCAGGCAGTTGTGCCGACTCATGGATGGTGATATTTCGGTAGAAAGCACCAAGGGTGAGGGGTCAGTGTTCTCTTTCCATATCTGGGTAGGTCTTCCAAAGGATGAACCGGATGTGGTGACTTCCCAGGCGGACGTGGAGGCAACGATACAAAACCTCCGCAATATGATGGGAGAGGAAGAGAAAGCGCTTAATACATTCGGAAGTCCGGAAAACACAGAGACTATAAACAAAGAGATGTCCAAGCTTATTCTCTGCATTGAAATGGATAATTGGGAGAAGGCCGAAAACTTTGCAGATGCCATAAAGCATTTAACGGAAAGTGCGCCAAAGGATATCAAGATGGCAGGTTTAAAGCTGAAGATGGCCGTTCAAAAGGAAGACTACGATGCTTCCGTGGCAGGACATGAAGAACTGAAGAGACTCCTAAATATCCCGGAGGTGAAATAGGCATGGAGACCAAAGAAGTAGCCAGAGTACTTATAGTGGATGATGTGGAGGCCAACCGTTTTGTCTTAAGAGATATCATTAACAGCATGGGATATATGCCCATACTGGCTGAAAACGGTGAACAGGCCCTAAAGATAGCAGACAGATGCCCCTTGGAACTTGTGATCCTGGATGTGGCGATGCCTGTAATGGACGGTTATGAAGTATGTGCCACATTAAAACAGGACGTAAAGACAAAGGACATTCCCATCATATTTATATCAGCATTTGATGAGGCGGAGGATATAGTAAAGGGCTTTGCCATGGGTGGCGAAGATTACGTCACAAAGCCTTTTATCCCGGAGGTCGTAAAGGCGAGGGTCAGACTCCACTTAAGACTTTCTGAGACCAGTAAGACCTTAACCGAGATGAACAGGAAGCTTCAGACTTCCGTAAATGCTCAGCTCTCCCAGATGGAGGCTGAAAAAAAGAACGTGTTATATGCTCTTGGCAGAGTGGCGAGGGAAAATGCAAGCTACGCCGAGACCAATATGGAACGGGTGGGACAAAACTGCAAGACCATGTCGGAGGCCATGCAGCTGTCAAACGAATTCGGATCCCTTATATCCGACAGTTTTATATCCACAATCGAGCTTGCAGCTCCTCTTTGTGATATAGGAAATATGGCGATACCCACCGGTATTTTGCAAAAGGGTGACAGCCTTGTGGGCGAAGAATACGAGACCATGAAGACCCATACTCTCATAGGGGCAAAGATCTTAAAAGACATTCAGGAGACAGGGGGAGCCAATGACTTTTTAAAGATGTCCATGGAGATAGCAAATTACCATCATGAGAACTGGGACGGAACGGGATACCCTTCAGGGATATCGGGAAATGAAATACCCCTTGCGGCACAGATCGTGGCGGTGGTCAGCGGCTTTTGTGCCATGACTGAAAAGAGAGTCTATCGTGATATCTATACGGTGGAGGAAGCACTGAATATCATGGACAATGAGAGCGGAACAAAATACAATCCGGCCATTGTAGCCATACTTAAAAAGATCTACAGACAGCTTTGTTAACAGCAAAAATGAGGAACGATTTTCTATGACGGATGAGGAATTCAGAAGAATTTATCAGCTGCTGAAATCAAAGTACGGGATCGACATGTCTGCCAAAAAGGAAATTGTAAAGGGGCGGCTTGAGAATTTCTTACGACTCAGCAAATATGAGACCTACACGGAATTTATAAATGCCATGGAACTTGATATCACAGGCACTTTGGAGGGAAAGATGGTGGATATGCTAACCACCAATCACACCTATTTTTTCAGGGAGCCTGAGCACTTCGATTATCTGAGGGAAGTGGTACTGCCAGAATTAAAAAAGAGGGAGAATGTAAACAGGGATCTGTGCATCTGGAGTGCAGCCTGCTCAAGCGGCGAGGAACCATATACTCTGGCAATGATAATAGGAGAGTTCTTTGGACTGGAGAGGGACAGATGGGATACCAAGGTCCTTGCCACGGATATCTCAAAGGAAGTTCTCGATAAGGCCGCCAGAGGGATATATACGGAAAATCAGGTAAAGGAGCTTCCGGAACATTTTAAAAGGTATTATTTCAGGCAGGTAGAAGGCACTGACAAGTATGAAGTAAAGGATTTTTTGAAGCAGGAAGTGATCTTCAGAGAATTTAATCTCATGAATCCTTTGCCATTTAAGAGAAAGATGCATGTGGTATTTCTGCGAAACGTAATGATCTATTTTGATGTGGAGACCAAAAAGAAACTTATCAAAAAGATCTACGATGGTATGGAGGATGGGGGATATCTTTTCATAGGCAAAACAGAGACCATAGACAGAGAGGATTGCCCTTTCAGGATGATAAGGTCGTCCATTTACAAAAAACAGCAAGGAAGGTGACAGAATGAAACCCATCAGAGTACTGGTTGTAGAGGATTCTCTGGTATTCCAGAAGCTTCTTGTGGAATCATTAAAACTCAATGTGGACATAGAAGTGGTGGCGACAGCCGTCGATCCCTACGAAGCCAGAGATGCCATAGTTAAATATAAGCCGGATGTGATGACTTTGGACATCGAACTTCCAAAGATGAACGGCATAGATTTCCTGAGAAAATTGATGCCCCAATATCCGATGCCCGTAATAGTCATAAGCTCTTTAAGCGACAGGGTTTTCGATGCACTTAACGCAGGTGCCGTGGATTTTGTGGCAAAGCCGGCCATGACAGACAGACCAAAGCTTGAGCATCTTCTTAAAAAAGATCTGCCAAACAAGATCAGGGTCGCAAGCGTGGCAAAGCTCGGAGTATCCAATCAGGTTGCAAAGGCAGCGGCCGCGTCGACTCCGGTGCCGAAACTT
>JAGDCK010000202.1 GCA_017958585.1 Lachnospiraceae bacterium | reverse complement strand
TTCTCCGCATGCTGCTCGATACGTCCGATAAAAGGTGATGAGAACACGATCATGTCCACTTCCGCAAGCTCTGCGCAGTAGAGGATCTCGTCCGCGTCATATCTGAAATTAAAAGGTACTGCAATGGCGCCACTCTTTAAAATACCAAAGTAGATGGGCAGCCACTCCAGGCAGTTGTACATGATGATTGCTACTTTGTCACCCTTTTTGATGCCACGCTGAATGAGCATGTTGGCAACTCTGTTTGCCTTCTCGTTGAACACGCTCCATGTGATCTCGCGTCTGTAGGGCTCAAATCTGGAGGACTCGATAAGAGCTGCCTCCTTCCAGGTGGTTCTCCTTCTGTCGGCCTCATCGGGATTAAGCTCCACGAGAGCGACCTCATCAGGATATAATTTCGCATTTTTTTCCAAAAATTCTGTAACCGGCATTTTTCACTTCCCCTAAATCTTCTTTTTGATCTTTTTTAATTAAACTTAGAATTGCCTTATTCCGTAAAGCACTAGTTATCACTTTAACACTGAAACGCGAAAAAGTCAAATGTTGGAGATGGATAAGCAGAAATTTGGAAATTGCCTTGTGGCAGGATAGGGTTATTAAAAAAGAAAATATGAAAGCACTCGCCAAACAATATCGGATTGTATAAAATATGAACCGATGATATAATATGCTCATATGAACAAATGACAGTTTAATTTGTTATTTAGGGTTTTGGTCTGGGTTTTGGATGAGTATTCCAAGGCCGCGAAAGAAATCTTTTTAAGAGACGATGGTTTTTGATCAAAGTTTTATATAATTACTCCAAAGGAAGGGAAAATATATGGAAGAAAATAAATATATGAATCTCAGCGCCGACACCATTGAAAAAATAGACAAACTGATCCCTCCCGAGGAAGAGATCGTGGATCTGGCAGAGTTTTTCAAGATCTTCGGCGATGCCACCAGATTAAAGATCCTGTATGTGCTCTACGGCTCCGAGATGTGCGTATATGACATTGCGGCGTTCCTGGGCATGACTCAGTCAGCAATCTCCCACCAGCTTAGAGTCTTAAAGCAGCTTGACCTGGTAAAATACAGAAGGGATGGAAAGACAGTTTATTACTCCCTGGCCGACGACCACATCGTGACCATCCTAAGAACCGGTCTGGACCATATTGAGGAGTAATTTTGTTTAAGAAAAATGTCAAAAAAAAGCATGCCACTAAAAATATGTGACATGCTTTTATTATTTAACTACGGTCTGAATGATGAGTAATCTCTGCTTCCCAAATATGAATGATACAAAGTATTGTCATCTCCAAACTGCTTGAAATATACGAACTGGGATGTCATATTGATGGATTTGTAATTTCCCTGGGCCAGTGCGAAATTATCCGACCCGTCGGTCCTCATGCATCTAAGCTCCGGCTCGGTCTGGGAGTTTTTCTGGTAATAGATAAAGCCGTTACCCACATTAAAGCAATCAAGCCTGTCCTCCGTGAGCACTTCTATCCCGCCGTTTGTCATGAAATTGAAGCGGCAGAGCCTGTAATCATTTTCCACGTCCATGAAATATATATAATCCCCATCCACGCAGGGATTCCAAACATAATGCTGTAATACCTGGCTCACCACGTCGGTGGAAGTATCAAGTCTGTATAGATAGAGATCGTCCTCGGTTCCCGTAAAATAGATGGAACCGTTGTAAGCACAGGTGGGAACGATGGGGCTCTGGGAAAGTTCTTTTTCCTCGCTCTTGTCTATTTTCATCTTTATAAAGTGATTTCCCTGTCCGTCGGAAGCAAGCATGTAAAGGTTATTTCCCACAAGCTGGCTGTAGCTTACATTTCCTCTGTTAAGGGAGGTGTCATTCTTTCCGTTTAAGTCGGTCCTTAGGAGTGACCTGGATGAAACGATGGTTCCGATACCGGCGGTTCCGGATCCTCCGGTCTGATAAAAGAAGAGGTATTTTCCTCCTGCCAGGATATTTCTGACCTTTAAGTCAAAGACCTTTTCGATCCCGCCTTCACTTGGCGTCATCTTGTAAAGTTTAAAGCCGTCGGAAGGATTGGTAAAATACACATATCCGTCATATTCGCAAAACAGTCCTTCGTTGTTGAGGTTTCCCGGGGTGTTACCCACCGTGTCCTCCGGATTAAGCGATATGCTTCTGGATAAAAGAGATGTGAACGCGATAAATCCTACGACAACGCATACCAACAATACGATCAATATGGTTTTCAGATTTTTATTCATTTGCCACTCCTCCTTTTCATGTCCGTAAAACCCTCTAAATATATATCGGCTTTTTTTATAATGAATTTAACATTTCCTCAACGGTTTTACCTAATATGGGATGCCTGAAATTGGGTGCAAGTTCCGCCAGCGGCTCCAGCACAAAGGCTCTGTTTTGCATATCCACATGAGGGATTATGAGCCTGTCAGATTCATATACGGTCTTACCGAAAAATACGATATCAAGGTCCAGAGTTCTGGGGCCCCAGTGAACCTTTCTCTCCCTCTTATAAAAGCTTTCTATCTCATGGAGTCTGTCCAAAAGTGTTTCCGGATCAAGGATCGTTTCAAGCATTATGGCGCAGTTTACAAAATCATCCTGCTCCACTCCGCCGTAGGGCTTTGTGATGATAAACTTTGAGGGTGTCACGTTCTTAATATCGGGATCCTCTTTAAGCATTTCTATGGCGCCGTTTAAAGTATTTACTGAGTCCCCCATGTTTGAGCCGCCGGATAAAAACACGGTGGTCCACCCTCTTTTTACTTCCACGGAAACATTCTTGAAAGGTATCTGTATGGGCGCTTCAGGCTTACATATTTCAAGCTTTATATACTTAATTAAATCATATTTTAATAAAATTGCTTTGCTTAAGTTTTCAGCCACAGCCTCTAAAAGCTTATATGTGTTTTTCTCCATAAAGTCTTTTATGAATTCACACACTTCTCCATAGTTTGTGGAGTCAGAAAGCTCATCGCTTTTTCCTGCTTTTCTCGTATCACAGAAAAGCTCTGCGTTTATATAAAAATTCTGGCCCTTCTTTGTCTCAAAATCATACACTCCGTGATGGGCAAAGACCTGTAAGCCATCTATCTTTATCCTGTCCATAAAACAATTATTCATTTCTTCCATCGAAAAATATCTCATGATGTATGCTCCTTCCACGGAAAAAATCTGACTAAGATTTTCACGCCGGCCCGATATATTACTTTTTTCTATCACTTTTTTAAAATCCGGAATTTCTGATAGCAAGAGCCATGTCCAGTGCTCTTTTGTTTTCCTTAATGTCATGAACCCTTATAAAGGCGGCACCTTTAAGTACCCCTGCCACGGTGGTGGCTATAGTTCCCTCAAGCCTCTCCTCCACAGGGAGGTTAAGCACATTTCCTATCACACTCTTTCTGCTGCAGCCCAGAAGCACAGGATACCCTAACTCCCTCATCCTGTCTATAAGCGCAATGCATTTTAAGTTCTGCTCCACATCCTTTGCAAAGCCTACCCCGGGATCGAGGATGATCTTGTCATCATCAATTCCTGTTTCCTTTGCAAGGAAAACGCTCTCCTTAAGTTCCGGGATCAGATCTTTTTCAAAGTCTGAGTACTCAGGGATTTTTTTGTTGTGCATCAGGCAGCAAGCCACGTTACCTTCTGCAATGACTCTTCCCATATCTCCGTCATATTTTAATCCCCAGATATCATTTATGAGATCAGCGCCGGCTGCGATACCTGCCTTTGCCACGCCGGATTTGTATGTATCAAGGGAAAGTGGTATGTCAAATCGAGATTTAATATTTTCTATCATAGGGACAACGCGCTCAGTTTCCTCCTCCACAGAGATCTGAACGTATCCGGGCCTTGTGGATTCACCGCCCACATCTAGGATATCCATTCCCTCATTAATCATCTCTTCCACACGAAAGAGGGCCTTGTCAATGTTGTTCCATTTTCCTCCGTCGGAAAAAGAATC
>JAGDCK010000201.1 GCA_017958585.1 Lachnospiraceae bacterium | reverse complement strand
TCGCCCTTGTATCTGATGACCTTTATGTTTTCTTCCTTTTCAACCACCGCATAGTCAAAGCTTATCTTTTCAAGGGTCTCATACTTTGCAAAAAGGTCGTCATAATCCGTAAAGTCTATAAGCTCGTGAGCTTTCTCCATGAGGTATTTTAACTTAAAAGCAAATACTCCGCCGTTCCATAAAGCGCCGCGCTTTAAATACTCTCTTGCAACCTCCAGGACAGGTTTTTCCTTAAATGTCTTTACATTCGCGATCTTTTCCATGGAATCCGGGATTATATAACCGTATTTTTCCGAAGGGTATGTGGGCTCGATTCCCATAAGCACGAGATTTGCCTCACCCTTTAAGGCCTCCCTGTCAAGCTCGTGGAGAGCCTCATAATAGCCATCCTCCACGTAAGGGTCAACGGGGCACACCACTACCGCCTCATCCTCAGACACATTCTGCCTGTATTTAAGATATGCCGCAGCCAGAGCGATTGCCGGAAAAGTATCCCTTCTGCAGGGCTCCACCGAGATCCCAACGTTCTCTCCAAGCTGATTATGGATCGCTGAAACCTGAGTCTTACTGGTGGCTATGGTGATCTTTGAACCCTTGTCAATAGCATTTATCTTTCGATACATTTTCTGCACCATGGACTCATATTCGCCATTGTCATCCTTAAAGATCTTTATAAACTGTTTACTTCTGACTTCATTTGAAAGAGGCCAGAGTCTTTTTCCGGAACCTCCCGAAAGCAATATTATATTCATGTTTTTCCCTCTTTTTTATCTCTCGGCACGCATGGGATTGTTCAAAAAATCCTCATATGCGAGACGGATTCCGTCCTCAAGTTCTGTCTTGTAGGTCCAGCCAAGCTTTGTAGCCTTTGACACGTCAAGAAGCTTTCTCGGTGTGCCGTTTGGCTTTGTAGTATCCCACAGAATTTCTCCGTCGTAACCCACAACCTTTGCCACAAGCTCCGTGAGTTCCTTGATGGTAAGCTCTTTTCCCGTTCCCGCATTTACGGTCTCGTCTCCGCTGTAATTGTTCATCAAAAATACGCAAAGGTTTGCCAGGTCATCCACATACAAAAACTCTCTCAGCGGCGAACCGTCGCCCCAGCAGGTGACTTCCTTAAGCCCTGCCTGTTTCGCCTCATGGAAGCGGCGAATCAGCGCAGGGAGCACATGCGAATGCTCGGGATGATAATTATCGTTGGGGCCGTATAGATTTGTGGGCATCACAGAAATATAGTCCGTACCGTACTGTTTGTTCAGATACTCGCAATACTTGAGCCCGCTGATCTTTGCAAGGGCATAGGCTTCATTTGTTTTTTCGAGTTCACCGGTTAGCAGGCAACTTTCCGGCATCGGCTGAGGAGCCATCCGGGGATATATGCAACTGCTTCCCAGAAACTCAAGCTTCTTGCAGCCGTTCTTCCAAGCCGCATGAATCACGTTCATCTCCAGAATCATGTTTTCGTACATGAAATCTGCAAGGGCGCTCTGGTTGGCCACGATGCCGCCCACCTTTGCCGCCGCAAGGAACACGTATTCGGGCTTCTCCTCCGCGAAGAACTTCTCCACCTCCTTCTGGCGAGTAAGATCCAGCTCCTTGTGGGTCCGCAGCACCAAATTATTGTATCATT
>JAGDCK010000024.1 GCA_017958585.1 Lachnospiraceae bacterium | reverse complement strand
GGGACATATTGTTCCCTCAAGGGTGTTCTCCGGATACAGGATATTTCCGTTATTTACGGCTTTGTCAAAATCCTCTTTTGCAGTGATAACAGCTCTGTCCTCAAAGAATTTTTCAACGGGGATAAGGATCTTTTGAACCTCACCCGCATCCCTTATCTTTTCAAGTTCGGAGAGGGTAATGGCATCCTTTAGATAAAAATTGCCGACTCTGACTCTTTTTAAGCTTTCCATGCATCCTCCGCATCCAAGCTTATCTCCGATATCGGCGCAGAGTGTCCTGATGTAGGTACCCTTTGTGCACTCCACATTCATTGACACGTGGGGAAGATCCACACTGTTTATCCTGATGGCATTGATATTAACTTTTCTTGGTTTTCTCTCCACTTCCACGCCTGCTCTTGCCAGTTCGTAGAGTTTTTTACCGTTTACTTTAAGAGCCGAATACATGGGTGGGGTCTGCATATATTCACCCACAAAGCCCATCACCGCTTCCCTTATCTCATCTTCATCCACATTGACTGCAGACTCCGACAGAGTCTCTCCCCAGATATCCTCGGTGTCCGTTGTCTTTCCCAGTAAAAGCCCTGCCTCATATTCCTTGTCCCTGTCTGCGAACATGTCAAAAAGCTTTGTAGCATTTCCTATACAAACAGGAAGAACACCTGTCGCCTGCGGATCAAGTGTCCCTGTATGACCGATATGCCTCTCTTTTAAAATGCCTCGCATCTTTGCGACCACATCGTTTGAGGTAAATCCGGTCTCTTTATTAATCACGATAATACCGTTCATTTATCTATTCTTCTCCCAGCTGAGCTGCGATATATTTCGACAGGTTGTTCACGTTGTCATGGAATGTTCCGTGCATTGTGCATCCTGCCGCCCTTGCATGTCCACCTCCGCCAAAGTTTGTGACAACCTTGGTGGCATCCACTTTTTCCGTTGTCCTGAGGCTTACCTTGTATTCCAAAGGTCCTGTCTCATACATAAAGATGGCGCACTCAACGCCCTTTATGCGGCGCAGATGATTGATGATACCCTCCAGATCCTTGTTGTCGGCATCATAAAAATCCATGGTCTTTCTGTCAATGACACTGACCGCACATTTTCCGTTCATGAAACGGATGCTCTCCACAAGAGCCCTTCCCGTGATCTGACTCTGCACATAGGTCTTTTGATAAAAAGTTTCCTCGATGATCTTTGGAAAATCAAAGCCGTAGCTGATCAGATGGGCAGCCTTTGTAAGGGTTGAAGGTCTGGTGTTTGAGTATTGGAACACACCTGTGTCATGGATGATTCCGATGTACAAAGCCTTTGCAATATCGGCATCGATCTTGTCCTTGTCAAAAAGATCGTAGATCACCTCGCACACAGAACCGCTTTGGGGCTCCATGACATTTATCATGGCAGACCCTGTGTTTGTGATATGGTGATCGATATTGATGGTCTTTTTGGCCTTATCAAAATATTTTTCAGCGTCTCCTGTCCTGTCCTTTGAGCAGTCAACCACTATATATACATCAAAAGGATCCTCCTCGGGAAAATCCGTGATTATCCTGTCAAAGCCTTTGATGGCATTAAACTGGGGTGCAGGCTCCTCCAGGTATACTCCGATATAGGGATCTCCCGGAAGGCACTTTTTCAGATATAGGTACAAGGAAAGACAAGCCCCGACGGCATCACCGTCAGGTCTTACATGTCCGCTAATACCTATTCTCTTTGCACCGCTACATTCTTCTAAAATATTCATAGATCAGTTTTCTTCCTCGTCTTCCACATGGACAGCATTGTCATGGGCAATGACCTCATCGATCTTGTGAGACATATTTACGCCATATTCAATGGACTGGTCCATAATAAATGTAATATCGGGAGTGTTTCTGAGGTTGATGGTCCTGGCGAGACTCTTTTTGATGAATCCCTCAGCGCTCTTTAAGCCCTTGTAGGTCTCTTCTCTCTCTCTTTCCCCGCCAAGAACCGAAATATATGCCTTGCAGCTCTTTAAATCCGGAGCCACTTCCACTGCCACCACACTTGTCAGAGGGGAGATCCTGGGATCCTTGATCTCACCTCTGATGATGTTGGCCAGTTCTCTTTGCACTTCACCGTTTATACGAGTATTTTTTACACTGTTTTTTCTCATAGGATAACAATGTCCTTTCAATAACCCGGTTAATTGTTTAAAGTAATTTACCTGGGAACCTCTACCATGATATATGCTTCAACGGTATCAAATTCCTGCATCTTGTCAAAGCCGTCGAATACAAGACCGCACTCGAATCCTGCCTTGACTTCCTTGACATCGTCCTTGAATCTCTTGAGTGAAGCAAGGTCGCCTTCGAAGATCTGCTCGCCTTCTCTGGTGATTCTGACTTTGCATCCTCTCTGGAATATACCGTCAAGCACATAAGCACCTGCGATATTTCCGATGGCTGATGCCTTGAAGATCTGACGGACTTCCGCATGGCCGATGACTTTCTCCTCGTAAACGGGATCCAGCATACCCTTCATGGCAGCTTCCATATCTTCGATTGCCTGGTAGATAACCTTGTAAAGTCTTAAGTCAACGCCCTCGCGCTCTGCGGTTGCCTTGGCTGTTGCATCGGGACGAACGTTAAATCCGATGATGATGGCATTTGATGCGCTTGCAAGAACCACATCGGATTCGTTGATGGCACCTACACCGCCGTGGATACATTTAACCACAACTTCTTCGTTGGAAAGCTTTGTAAGAGACTGCTTCAAAGCCTCCACAGAACCCTGAACATCCGCTTTTACGATGATGTTGAGTTCCTTTAAGTTTCCTTCTTTTATCTGGCTGAAGAGATCGTCGAGGCTCATCTTGCCCTTGGTCTCCTCCAGCTTCTTCTCCTTGTTCTGAGCAAGGTATGTATCGGCAAAAGACTTAGCCTGTTTGTCTGAATCGTGGGCGATAAATACTTCGCCTGCTTCGGGTACATCATTAAGACCCAGGATCTCAACGGGTGTTGAAGGACCTGCCTCTTTGAGTCTTCTGCCCTTATCGTCAACCATGGCTCTTACTTTACCGTGGCTTGCACCTGCGGAGATAAAGTCACCCACGTGAAGTGTACCCTTCTGTACAAGGACTGTTGCAACAGGACCGCGTCCCTTGTCAAGCTCAGCCTCGATGACAAGACCTCTTGCCTTTCTCTTTGGATTAGCCTTGAGTTCAAGCACATCTGCGGTAAGCAAGATCATCTCAAGAAGTGATGAGATGCCTTCGCCTGTCTTTGCGGAAACGGGTACAAATACTGTGCTTCCGCCCCAGTCCTCAGCGATGAGGCCGTACTCGGTAAGTTCCTGCTTAACTCTGTCGATATTTGCAGAAGGCTTATCGATCTTGTTAACGGCTACGATAACTTCGATGCCTGCTGCCTTTGCATGGCTGATAGCTTCCACTGTCTGAGGCATTACGCCGTCGTCTGCAGCTACTACTAAGATTGCGATATCTGTGGAATTAGCACCACGCATACGCATTGCTGTGAAGGCCTCATGTCCGGGTGTATCCAGGAATGTGATGGTCTTTCCGTTTATCTCAACAGTATATGCACCGATGGCCTGAGTGATTCCTCCTGCCTCTCTGTCGGTTACGTTTGTCTTTCTGATGGCATCAAGAAGTGATGTCTTACCGTGATCGACGTGACCCATTACACAGATAACGGGAGGTCTCTCAACCAGTGTATCGGGATCTTCTTCTTCCTCTTTTAAGAGTTCCTCGATGACATCAACCTTAACTTCTTTTTCACAGAGAATATCATATTCCATGGCGATATTTTCTGCGTCTTCGTAGGTGATCTCCTGGTTTACGGTTACGATCTTGCCCTCCATGAAGAGTTTCTTTACGATAACTGAGGGAACCACCTTCATCTTGTCTGCAAGATCCTTGATGGTAATGGTCTCGGGAAGAGTGATGACTTTGATCTGTTCTTCCACAACCTCCTCTTTCTTCTTTTCGGGCTTTATAAATCTGCCGGGCTTATTCTTTGCGGTTTCATCCTCCTCATAGAAAAAGTCCTTCTTATTCTTTTTATCTTTCTCCTGAGAGAAGCGTCTCTTCTCGTCCTCACGTCTCTTTTCAACATCCTTGCCGCCGGGAGCATCTGCTGCAAAATCCTTGCCTGCGCCGGGTCTTCCCTGAGAGTTACGATTGTCTCTGAAGTTTCCGCCCTGTCCGGGTCTGCCGCCTCTGTCGCCAAATGGCTTATCTCCGGGTCTTCCCTGACCGGGTCTTGCATTTCTGTCACCCTGAGGCTTTGAGAATCCGTTTCTGTCTCCCTGGGGTCTGTCGGAGCGGTTAAAGTTTCCTCTCTCTCCTCTCTCGCCCTGAGGTCTTGAGAATCCGTTTCTGTCTCCCTGGGGTCTGTCGGAGCGGTTAAAGTTTCCTCTTTCCCCTCTCTCGCCCTGAGGTCTTTGATTATTGTCAAAGTTTCTCGCAGGTCTTTCCTCAGTCCTTGGAGCCTCTGCATTTCTTGCAGGTGCTGTATTTACATTCACCTTATCCTCTGCCTTTGCCTTAGGTGCAGGAGTGTTTGAAACCATCTGCACACTGGGTGTGGGTGAGGGAGGTGTAAGGGGCTTAATGGGTGTTCTGTGGGCAGGTGCCTGGGGACGGGAAT
>JAGDCK010000200.1 GCA_017958585.1 Lachnospiraceae bacterium | reverse complement strand
GATAGAGATGTTTGTGACAGACGATGCAGACTATATTTACATCGGTGCTGTCATCGCAAATATCGCGTCATATCCCCACCGGGCTGTGGAATTTAATTCCGACGGAAACTCTACCACAGGATATCAGCTTGACTGGGTATGGGCTCCCGGCTCAACCGGCTCCGACTATGTCATAGAGGATGGATGGCTTAAGCGCCATACCACAAATACTACATCCTGGGCACCTCTTGATGACATAAACGACGGTGTGGTCTTCTTTGACCAGACTGAGGGCGTCATAGAGTTAAAGGTCGCAAAGGCAAAGCTTTCCACCGGCGACAAACCCCTTAATTCCACCATCGGTATCGGTATGGAATTAAAAGATGAGTGGTGGGGTCTTGCAGGAGCCACAAACGGCGGAAACCAGCAAAATCCTCTTTCAAGCTACACTTTTAGAAATTAAGATAAAAAATCATAACATATCAAAAAACATAACAGATCATAAAAAATCTCACATCACGTAGGTGGTGTGGGATTTTTATTATTAAAATTTAACGTCTTTTTATAAAATTTTATTATTTGTCCCTTCTATATGATGGTATAATTTTCCCATAGTTTTATAGGGTCAAATTTTTTGAGATTTTTTACAAAGAAAAACAAATAGAGCAAAATAACAAAGATTTCGCGAAAGGAGTTTTAAAATGAGTGTAGCAGTAAGATATTTTTCCAGATCAGGCAACACAAAGCTTGTTGCCGACAAGATAGCAGAGGTTGCAGGCGTAAAGGCCATATCGGTTGATGCAGAGGATGCAGCCATTACAGAACCCGTTGATGTTTTGTTTGTAGGCGGTGCACTTTATGCATACGGAATAGACAAAAAACTTGAGGATTATTTAAAGACTCTCAATAAAGAGGATGCAAAGAAAGCTGTTGTTTTCTCCACATCGTGGATCTCAAAGCATTCCATCGACCTTATAAAGAAAGGCCTTGCAGAGGCGGGAATTCCTACTGAGGAGGAAGCATACCACGCAAAGAGCAAGCCTTCCGATGATAAATTAAAAGAGGCTGAGAGCTTCGCAAAGAAATTTATCGGGTAATTTTAAATACATATAACGATCGACTAAAAGGCGCCTTAAGGGCGCCTTTTGTTGTGTGTTATGGAAACGAGAAAAGTGGCTGTCAGGCTTACCCGGGTAACCTCCCGGTGCCTGCAAAACCCGGATGAAACTCGTGAAGTGTGTATTATCCGAGTTTGATGTATAATGGGGAAAACAGAATTAAAAATACATCACACAAATAATCTGTTTTATAGAACATTTAAATCTGACACATATTTAAAAATACAGGCATAATGGTATTAGTAAATACAGATTGCCAGAAATAATGAAAAGGAAGAAAAGAAGGTTATGAAAAGGAAGATTTTAGGCTTGTTTTTGACTTTTACGATGTGTACGGCAATGTTTGCCGGATGCGGAAACAGCGTGAAAGATTCAGGGGAAGCTGCATCTGCAACCGATATGAACGGGGAAGAAAGTGTGAGTGATATGACCAACAATTTGTCTGATTTGGAAGCGGTTGTCCATGAGATTCCTGCCGGTGAGTCAAAGAGTGGTAATCCGTTAAAGGGACTTATCCCTTTCCAGGGAAGTACAACGGATTTCCCCCACAGCATGGACTGGTTTTATATACCTGTCAGCGCGGTGCAGGTGGCTAATAACATTTTTGACTGGAATGCCTTAGAGGAGAAATTGAATGAATCTGCGGAGCAGGGACATCAGGCGGTGCTTAGATTCTATTATGATTATCCCGGAGAGACCATCGGCGTACCTCAGTTTCTGATAGACGGCGGCCTTGAGATGAAGCCCTACGACGAGCCGGACGACCTTGGCGGAGGAGGACTTTGCCCTGATTACAGTGACGAGAACTTAAGAGCCTCCATGAAGAATTTTATCAAGGCCTTCGGACATAAATACGACGGAGATCCCAGGATCGGTTTCATAACCGAGGGACTTTTGGGATTCTGGGGCGAGTGGCACAACTTGCCTTATGATGAGGATACATATGACGGAAAGCCCGACTGGAGCATACCGACATAAGTTTATACATAAGTTTATGAATCATATGATGAAGCCTTTTCCATAACCCCCCTACTGGTTCGCGAGCCAAAGCCCGGTGTGGCAAATGAAAAATACAATACAGGTTACCACGACGATTCCTTTGGCTATGCGACCCTTCCAAGCAGCATGGGCGGACAGGAATGGAGCTACGGACAGAAACTTGCGGATCTCTCCCAGAGCGACAAATGGAAGACCAATTGCATTGGCGGTGAGGTTTATCCCCCCATACAGGGCGGGCTGTTCAAGGACCCCGTAGAGTATCCCGACTGGATAGAGCCTGAGGGAAGACAGGATTTTGCAAAGTGTGTGGAAACCACACACGCCACATGGCTTATGTGCGACCGCATAAAGATATATCAGGATGAGGATAGAGAAAGAGCCATAGAAGCTTCAGATTCCCTGGGGTATGACTTTAGGGTCACTACGGCGACGTTTAAGGAAAATATAGGTGAGGAACCTTTCGAGGTAAGCGTAAAGATACAGAACATTGGAGTTGCTCCTTTTTACTATGACAACACAAAGTGGCCCGTGCTTTTGGGATTCAAAAAGGGCGATGATCTGGTCGCCAGATACAAGACTGAATGGGATCTTTCCTCCATCCCTGCGGATGCGAGTGAAATAGAGTTTGATCATGTGATTGAAAAGAACAAATTGGGCGGAGGCGAGTACACACTTTGCATGAAAGTTCAAAACCCTCTCCAGGGCGGCGCACTTTTATACTTTGCAAATGAGGGTGAGTCCGACGACGGCTGGCTTACTCTCGGAAGCGTATCAGTCGATGCTCCGGAAAAAGAGATGGAGGTGATAACAGAAGTTCTTCCGATAGTCTATGTGGAGCCCGAACCGGTTCCTGACGGAATCGACGGTGTATACCAGGCTGAAAACGGTCGTATCGAGGGAAGTGCTCTGGTGGACAGAGATATCCCTGAGTGCTCAGGTGGTCGAAAGGTCGGTTACATAGGAGCAGAGGGCGGAAGTCTCTACATTGAAAACGTGGAAGTGCCTGAGGATGGCACCTACGAGGTGGAGATAACCTACATGACAAAAGAAGAGCGATATGTAAAAATCTCGGTCAACTACGGAGAAGATGTGAAGGTCACATTCCCACCTTCAGGGGATGACTGGCTGACACTGGCAACCCTCACTGTGGAATTCGACCTGAAAAAAGGTCCAAACACTTTCTATTTCCACAATGAGACAGGCTGGGCTCCTGATATTGACTGTATAAAGATTTTACAGTAAAAACAAAAAAACAAAACACTGAATCAAAGCGCAAAATGTTTGCGTAAAAAACCTAATAACAACTTCCTAATATCAATCTAATTAAAAGAACCCGATGTAAGTCAAAACTTACGTCGGGTTTTTGCTTTACATAGAATTGTTCAGTAAAAAGCGGGTCCTGTCTGCAGGGCGCCGGTCGCTCAAACAGTCCTCGCCACGGGAAACCTCGCGTCTGCGGAACTCGCTTTGCGGCATCCCAACAGCCTCCCGCTTTTGTTGTGGACAAAAGTCAGGTGTTAAGCGGGTCCCTGATCCACTGATTTTCTGTAGCGGCTGGGGGAGAGTCCGGTGATATTTTTAAAGAATTTCTGGAATACCACGGGATCCTTGTAGCCGATCATCCTGGACACATCTCCTATGGAGTAGTCAGTATTTCCCAAGAGCTCGCAGGCTCTGCTGATGCGGTACTTTGCTATATATGACTGGGGCGAAGTGCTCAGATATTTTTTAAAAAGAGAACAGAGATAGCTTCTGTCCAGACCCACATAATCCGAAAGTCCGGACACTGTAAGCGTTTCCTCCATATAATTCATCTGGATATACGAGACCGCTTTCTGGATATATCGGTGCTGAAGAGGCAGTTTTTCCACGGATGCGGAAGCTGTCGCATTTTCTATAAGTTCCGACATCATCAGATATAAAAGGGACTGGAGCCTTAGGTTCGTTCCGTATTTGTAATTGTCATAGGTATTTACCATCTCTGTCAGGCAGTTTTTGATCACGTCGTCCTTGTCATATGTAAAGACGGGATTCTCTGCATTTAATGATGCCTGATTAAGATAATTTTCCGCGTTAAGTCCGTGAAAGCCGACCCAGGCATATTCCCACGGATCTTCTGCATCGGCTCTGTAGTGGGATACCACATTGGGACAGAGTAAAAATCCCTGATTTGCAGAAAGGTGATACTCGTTTTTGCCGATCACCAGGGTGCCTTTCCCTCTGGTGATGTAGTGGATCACGTAATGGTCTCGCATGGCGGGACCGAAAGAATGGTTTGGTTCGCAGGCAGACATGCCGCAGTAACGCATATAGAGATCGGGACTTCCCGTACTTTCTGTGACATGGATGACCTTCATGGTATCATCCGTATATTTCTGTTGCCACGGCGTGACAGTAGTCTCCAGAACGTCTCCCGAAGGTGATAATAACACTGAATCTATTTCTTTCATAACAAACCCCCTGTTGGTCACAGCAATTATATCACAAATTAACTGTTTTGAAAAACAAATAAGACTGTTTGTTTTTAGTGTAATGAAGTATTATATGAATGTGCCGGGGAGATGGGAACTTCAGCGGCAGACAACAAAGTTTTGAGGAGTATTAAAATGGGTAGTGCAAAGGTAAAAAAGAAGCGTAGCGGTGCTTTGCATGAACTTAAGAAGAACAGGGTTTTATATTTAATGTGTGTTCCGGGGCTGTTTTTTCTGCTCCTGTTTTCCTACATTCCACTGGCGGGAATCTGGATGGCATTCACCAATTACAACGTGGTGGACGGAATCTTCGGCAGTCCTTTTGTGGGATTAAAGAACCTGCATTATTTCTTCTTCGGAACCGGAATGGGACCGAAATCGATCTACAACACTCTGTTCATTAATTTCTGGGGTATCATATTGGGACTTATTTTTCCCATCAGCATCGCGGTATTTTTTAATGAGATTCAGGGAAAGATGTACAAGAAATTCACACAGAGCATGATGTTTTTCCCTTACTTTTTATCATGGGTGGTTGTGGGAACCATAGTTTACGGTTTCTTTGCAACGGATGTGGGTGTTGTAAACAGACTGCTCACAGCCTTGGGCGTTGACAAGATCAGATGGTATGCGGAACCGAAATACTGGAAGACCATCCTCATATGCTGCAATGTATGGAAGTGGAGCGGTTACAATTCAATCATCTATCTGGGTGCCATGACAGGTTTTGACAGATCACTGTTTGAGGCGGCAGAGGTGGACGGAGCCACAAGGTTCCAGCTTATCACCCACCTGACACTTCCGATGTTAAAGCCTACGGCAGTGGTGCTGACACTTATGAGTATCGGACGAATCTTCTTTGGAGATTTCGGTATGGTATACGGTATCATCGGTAACAACCCCGTAATCGGAGATTCAGTGGCGGTCATCGATACATATGTTTACTCCGCCATGAGAAGCCTGGGATTTTCCTATTCCACAGCGGTAGGTCTGTTCCAGTCGGTAATGGGTCTTATCCTGGTTACTTTGGCCAACTGGGCTGCCAAAAAAGTTAACGACGGGGAGGGCTTGTTCTGATGAAGATAAAGAAAAACAAAGGCGACATCGCCTTACAGATATTTGCCTATATTTTTATCGGCCTGATCGGTCTGGTGTGTTTTTACCCCCTGCTTATGACACTGAGCGTATCATTTTCGGCCGAAAAGGTTATCGCCATCAAGGGTTACTCGGCGATCCCCCAGGATTTCACCCTGGACACCTACGTTTATATTTTCGGAACCAGCGGAAAGGACATCCTTCGTTCCTACGGAGTCACGATCTTTGTGACGGTGGCAGGAACCTGTGCGGCACTTCTGGTAACAAGTATGCTGGCATTTGCGGTGTCGGTTGCGGATCTGAAATACAGAAACACAATTGCATTTATCTGCAATTTTACCATCATTTTCAGTGCCGGACTTATCCCCTGGTACATAATGTGCGTAAATTATTACCACTTGAAGGACAATCTGGCAGGACTGATAGTCCCGTCCATGTTCAGTGTGTGGAACATGTTTTTGCTTCGAACGTACTTTAAGGCAATCTCACAGTCACTTTACGAGGCGGCCAGGATCGACGGAGCAAACTACTTCCAGATATATGTAAAGATCGCGATGCCGCTCAGTAAGACACCGCTTCTCACAGTGGGTCTTATGTATGCGCTCCAGTATTGGAACGACTGGTGGAACACTCTTATGTTTATCACTGAAAAGAAACTGTGGCCATTACAGTATTTCCTTTACAACATTTTGTCCAATGTAAATGCCATAAGTTCCGGCCGTGTTCCCTCGGGAGCTGCGGCAAATATAGCTCTCCCTTCGGAGACGGTAAAGATGGCTGTTACCATCCTCACCATTGGACCTATCATTTTTGCATACCCTTTCATTCAGAAATATTTTGTCGACGGAGTCATGACCGGAGCAGTGAAAGAGTAGGATTTTTAAAAAGAATTTATATCGCCGGCGAATTAAAGATAAATTAACACACGTATTGCTCTGCAATACAAAACCAAGAGTATTTCAAGTAATAATGGAGTATTAACGAGGAGGATTACTAAATGAAAAAAAGGTTATTGAGTATGATCATGTGCCTCACACTTGCCATCACAGCTCTTGCAGGATGCGGAAGTGCGGCAGATCAAAAGAGTGAGACAAACGTTCAGGATTCTGCTGCAGCTACAACAGCTGACGCAACAGGCTCCGATGATGCAGGTTCTGCAGAAGATGCGGGAACCATCACAATCTATTATCCCGGTGATCAGACCGAGAGATTTTCAGAGTTCCTTGAAAATGAGTTTGCTGAGAAGCTTTACAACGATATCGGATTAAAAGTTGAGATGATCTTTGTTCCCTGGGATCAGTACTGGACCAAGAAAGAGATCATGCTGGCAGCAAATGAGAATATCGACCTTTATTGGGACGGTCTTGCAAACCTTTCACTTATCGTAAACAAGAAGCAGGCACAGCCCCTTGACGAACTCATCGCAGAGTATGGTCAGGATATGTTAAATGTGCTTCCCATGTCACAGATCGACGGTGGTCGTGTGGACGGCGAAGTTTACGGTATCCCTTCAGCTTACGGCCCCAGTTCAGGAATCTATCAGTTAGTCTGTGTAAGAGAGGATATCCTTGAGGCAGTCGGCATGGACAACATCGAGACTCCCGATGACCTTATGGAGTTTGCTCAGAAGGCAAAGGATCAGTTCCCTGAGATGAAGGGTCCCGCAGATATCATCTTCAAACCCCTCACCAGATATTTCCAGGACAATCAGCTTACCTGGATCGGTACAGACGTATTCACAGTTCTTGACGAGTCAACAGGCAAGGTTGAGAGCTACTATGAATCAGAGGCATTCAAAAAAGTCGCTAAATTCAACGAGGAAATGTACAAGAAAGGCTTATATGCCGATGAGCTTACCACACAGTACAACGAAAAAGATGCTCGTATGCAGACAGGTCTCTATCTCTGGGTAGAAGCTTCCATCGGAAAAGACAGAGAGATCATCAATGCAGTACAGCAGAATGCTCCCGATGCAGAGTTAAAGACATACATCCTTGCACCCGAGAAGGATAAATACATCTCCACATCAGGTGGTGAGGTACTTTGCATCCCTTACTCAGCTTCCAACAAGGAAGGCGCTATGAAATTCATCAACTGGATCTATTCTTCACCCGAGAATTACAGATTCGCAATCTACGGTGTTGAGGGTGTTGACTACCAGATGGTTGACGGCAGAGTTGAGAAACTCACACAGGAAGACTTCTTCTATGAGTGGATGTTCAGAAACAAAAACTATCAGCTCTTTGACAAGAGTGTAAGCGATGAGTACATCGAGACTTATGAGCACTGGGATGACGATGCAAAGATCTCTTCTGCTCAGGGCTTCATCTTCAACAACGAGAACGTGGTTGAGATCGAGACAGCCATCACAGAGGTTACAGCATCAGACTTTGCACCTATCAGAAGCGGTTTCGTAAGCTTTGATGACAATTATGACAATGCGGTTGCAAAACTTAAGGCAGCAGGCATTGATGAGTATGTTGCCGAGGTACAGAGACAGTACGACGAATTCTTGGCAAATAAGAAAGGCAATTAATGAGAATAGAATGCTTGAAAGATGAGTATTGGTATGGCGGATGTGTCAAGAGCGGCACAAAGATGCCATTGTCTTCTGAGAGCAAATATACTGTGGACACCAGGATCAACCGTACCCCCAATCAGGCAATGCCCTTCTTCGTATCCACCAAGGGACGATATATCTACAAAAAAGAGGGCTTCGAGATCACATTTAAAGACGGAGTGATCGAGATGACTGACGGATGCTTTGTAAGCGAGGCTTACGGTGACCTGAAGACCGGCTACAAAAAAGCTATGGAGAAGGAGTTCCCCTTTAAAGAGGGAACTCCGGATCCTGAACTGTTCAAAAAACCCATTTACAATACATGGATTGAGCTTACTTTTGATCAGAATGAAAATGATATCTTAAAATACGCCCAGGGCATTTTGGACAACGGAATGCCTCCCGGAGTCATAATGATAGACGACGGATGGAGCGAAAATTACGGTGACTGGACTTTCCATACAGGAAAGTTTAAAAGTCCAGATAAGATGATCAAAAAGCTCCACGGCGACGGATTCAAGGTAATGCTCTGGGTATGCCCCTTTATTACAGCTGACACTGTGGTGTTCAGGGATGCCCTGGCAAAGGACCTTCTGATCAAGGAAAGCAACGGTGAAACCTATATACTTCACTGGTGGAACGGCTATTCTGCAGTCCTTGATATGTCAAATCCCGAGGCCGTCAAATGGTTAAAGGGAAAACTGGATGCCCTTGTGGAAATGGGGATCGACGGATTTAAGTTTGATGCCGGAGACAGTTTCTTTTACACGGAAGACAACGTAACATACAAAAATACTACACCGAACGAGCAGTCCGAATACTGGAGCGAGTTTGGAAAACAATACAGATTTAACGAGTACAGAGTTACATACGGTGAAGGTGGAGCACCACTTTTACAGAGACTCTGTGACAAACAGCACTCGTGGAATACCGAAGGCGTAGGCGGATTGATTCCGGATTCACTCTTGCAGGGAATTACAGGTCACCCTTTCAGCTGCCCTGACATGATAGGCGGTGGTGAGTATGTGAATTTCCACGAGGCATTAAAAGAAAAACTTGATGAGGAACTCTTTGTCAGACATTGCCAGATAGCCTGCCTGATGCCCGCGATGCAGTTTTCGGCTGCACCCTACAGACTCCTCACAAAAGAAAACTTCAACAAGATCATGGCTTGCGTGGAACTTAGAGACAAGCACATTGATTACATTATGAACCTGGTGGAAAATGCAGGCAAAAGCGGTGAGCCTGTTATCAGGTACATGTCCTACGAATTCCCCGATGACCATGCGGAGGAAGTGATCGACCAGTTCATGCTGGGCGAGAAACTTTTGGTGGCACCGGTTTACGTCAAAGGACAAACGGGCCGTGAAGTATTTCTCCCCCGCGGAAAATGGCTTAGAAACGGCAAGGAAATAGAAGGAAACGGCAAGAAAATTTGGATTGAATTGGGAGAGGATCCGCTGATCCTCTTCGAAAGACAGCGGACAATATAACTTATTGTCCGCTTTATTTTGAACAAAATATCGCCGGGATTTAATTATTTATTGTTTTGTAAGAGAGGTCAAAATGGAGACAATTGCAAATAAAGTCACTGAGGCGGAGGCAGTATCAAAGTTTTTGCCCGGTGAAAAGATACTGACACTTAAAAGACACGGAAACGGTCACATAAACGATACTTTTTTTCTGGAGACTGACAGAGACAGATACATATTGCAGAGGATCAACCATGAGATCTTTAAGGACCCTCAGAAACTCATGGAAAACATATATGCGATCACGACTCATTTGAAAAAGGCCATCAGAAAAAACGGCGGGGATGAAAACAGAGAGAGTCTGACCGTCATAAAGACTTCCGATGACAAGCTGTTGTACGAAGATGCAGACGGCGGATTCTGGAGGATGTATCTGTTTATAAAGGATGCGGTATGCCTGGAAAAAGTTGAAAAGCCGGAGGATTTTTACGAGAGCGCCCTGGCCTTTGGCAATTTCCAGAGGATGCTTTCCGATTTTGATCCTAAGATCCTTCATGAGACCATACCGGATTTTCATAATACCCCCAAAAGATATGATGACTTTGAAAAAGCGGTGGCTCTTGATAAATTGGGAAGAGCCGCAAATGTATCAAAAGAGATCGAGTTTGTGCGAAGCCACAGAGAAGAGATGGGACTTGGGGAAAAGCTTTTAAGAGAAGGAAAACTGCCCCTTAGAGTTACCCACAATGATACCAAGTTAAACAACATAATGATGGACAAAAAAACGGGAAAAGGCATCACCATAATCGACCTTGATACCGTGATGCCGGGACTTGCCATATATGATTTTGGCGATTCCATAAGGTTTGGAGCCAATACGGCGGCTGAGGATGAGACAGACCTGTCAAAGGTCTCACTTGACCTGGGATTATTCAGAGTCTATGCCGAAGGCTTTATAAAAGGTGCGGCCGGAGGACTGACCGACGAAGAGATAAAGATGCTTCCCTATGGCGCAAAGAATATGACCATGGAGTGCGGCATGCGCTTTCTGACAGATCACCTCCTGGGGGATACATATTTTAAGATCCACAGAGAGAATCACAACCTGGACAGAGCAAGGGACCAGTTCGCACTGGTTGCCGATATGGAAGCAAAGTGGGATGAAATGCAGGAGATCATAGAAAAAATAATGAGGGATCAAAAGGAGAAGATCTATGCTTGAACTTTTAAAGGCCGAAAAAGGCTTCGACGAGATCGAAGAAGCCTTTAAACTGTATGAAAAAATAATGAGCAGTGATGACGCGTCAAAATCTGACAGACAATCAAAAAATTGTCTGATCGAAAAAAGTTTTCTGGGCGAGATCCTTTCAAGATATGAAAATCTGAGTGCCATAAACAGAGAGAGACTGTTTTGGTGCCTGGAGGAGATCGAGGGAAATCCCGAGATACTTGCACTGTATAAGTTCTTAAGATGGGATCTTTGCAGATATAAAAAAGGGATAGACGGATGGTTTTATCAAAGTTTTGACTTTGACTATGAATCAAGATATCCGGACTGCAGAAAATTCATATTGCTGCTTAGCTGCATAAGCGAGGGCAGAAAAGATCTGATAAAGAGAAATATACCTGTGGAAGTTTACGAGGAAATGCCTCACAAGGTCATGGCAGGCCATATTGCAAAATATGAAGAGACCGGAAACTGTGAAATGCTTGATTTCCCGTGGGATAAAAATTTCTACGCGGGAACCATATTTTTGTTTGACAGGTTTTATTTTACTCCTTACACATTTTCGGATCCGTTTTACCTGTACAGAAACGAAAATGACGGAAAGGTCACGGGCCTCTACAAAGGAAATTTCCTCGTAAACGCCGAAGGACAGGTGATGAATCCGGAGTTTGAAACGCCCGGACCTGCCATGTTTACAACAAAATTTAATGAAAGCAGACAGTTCGCCACAGGCTCTTTCATAAACCCTGTGGGGATAATCTCTGAGTCTGTCAGAACCTTAAACCTTGAGGAAGAGACAAAATGTCTGCAGGAGGGTGATCTGCTCCTGGCATTTCATATTCCCGGCGGTGAGGGATATAACCCTGTAAGGCTTGAAAGATCCATGCGAATGGCTCTGGATTTTTATGATAAATATTTTCCGGAACTGCACATCAGAGGATTTTGGAGTGAGAGCTGGCTTTATGATCCAAAGCTTTCCCTTATTTTGGATGAAGATACCAATATCGTCCAGATGCAGAGACGTTTTTATTGCTACCCGATAGGCGAGGGCGGGGATATGCTTTTAAAAGAGTTAAAGCCCTTTAACGAGCCTGTTGAAAAAAGGTCTTCACTTCAGAAAAAGGCGGCATATCTGATCAATAACAAAACGGAATTTCATACTACTTCCATGATCGTCCTAAGAGAAGACGTGGATGGCATAAAAGACGGATATACCTATGTGACTGAAAGAGATATACGTGAGTATAGAGAATTACTTAAAAAGAACGGGAAAGAGATTCCCGACATCCCGGAGGTAAAATAATGAAAGTAGCTTTGATAGGTGCAGGGCAGAGAGGAAGCATATATGCCGGATATTTACATGAAAAAATGGGAGTAGATATCGCGGCTGTGGTGGATCCTTCTGAGGAAAAATTAGTTATAGCAGCTGACAGATTCAAGGTTGAAAAGGAAAATCTGTTCACTGACTTTAAGGCTTTTTGCCGTGAGAAAATGTCACTGGACGGTGTGATAATAGCGTCCATGGACAGGGATCATTATGCCGAGACAATAGAATGTCTTGAACTGGGATATGATATTTTGCTGGAAAAGCCCATATCTCCCAAGCCCGAAGAATGCATGGCAATACTTAAAAAAGCCCATGAAAAGAACAGAAAGATCCTGGTCTGCCATGTTCTCAGATATACGAATTTTTTTGCAAAGATAAAAGAGATAATAGATTCCGGAGAGATAGGAAAGATCGTTACCATACAGCATGCGGAAAACATCGGAAATTTCCATATGGCTCATTCATTTGTCAGAGGCAACTGGAGAAATTCAGATCTTTCAAGCCCCATAATACTCCAAAAATCCTGTCATGACCTGGATATCCTGGTGTGGCTGACTGGAAGCAACGCAAAGAAGATATCATCATTCGGAGAACTGACATATTTTAAGGAGGAGAACGCACCTCAGGGCAGCACTGAAAGGTGCCTTAACTGTCCTGTAAGTGATAAGTGCAGATTTGATGTGCGGACTGCTTATCTGCCCAGAAGAGGAGGATGGCCAACAGAGGTC
>JAGDCK010000199.1 GCA_017958585.1 Lachnospiraceae bacterium | reverse complement strand
GGCGGTGGCAACAACGGAGGAAATAACGGTGGAAACAATGGAGGAAATAACGGCGGTAACAATGGTGGTAATAATGGTGGCAACACTAACCCCCTCGGCGCCGCAGCTTTCTATGACGAGTTTGACTCAGACACTCTTGATACTTCCATTTGGACCACAGTTGATCAGGTGTGGGGAGCAAACAATAACGGTGTCAGAAGCGACCATGTGTCAATTTCAAACGGAATGCTGGTTATCAGAGGCGATGGCGACTATGCTTCAGGCTTAACAAGAGTCGGCGGCTGCATCAAGACCGTGGATGATAATTATGCTTCAGGAAGCTACGAAGTGCGCATGAAGGTCCTTCCCAGAATGGGAGCTCTTACCGCCATGTGGACCTATTACAACGACGGCGACATCAATCACGAGATCGATATCGAGATGCCGGGAAACACCAGAAGCTTCGACTACGTTCTCTGCACTGACTGGATCGATGACATAGAGACAAACGCTTACAGGACCAGCGAACTGATCCCCACATCCACACCTCAAAATGACGGAGAGTGGCATACTTACAGATTCGACTGGCATACGAATCCTAAAAGGGTAGAGTATTACAGGGACGGAGTGCTCCTTACCACCCAGACCACCACGGTTCCCGATCATGCGGGCAACTTCTGGCTCGGTGTGTGGTTCCCCAACAACTGGTCCGGCACACCGAATTTTGGAACCGACTATTTATATGTGGATTATGTGAAATTTACTCCGTTTTATGAGTCGGGTGATGTATACTAAAGGTACTAAGTGAGTTTATTTTTTGGAGATCGTAATGGGTAATGTTTTTGGTTGGTTAAAAAAATTTGATACTATTTTCAACAGGGTGATCTTTTCATTTGTCATCATCGTGGTCATCGTGGTGGTGGCAGTGGACTCGTTTTTGATCACCAGGTTTTCGGACAATTATAACGAAAAGATCGAGAGCTTAAAGATCAATCAGGTAGGGTACTTAGAGATCGAGCTTGACAGGGTTTTCCAGGAGGCAAACAAGATCATCATCGAGATCGCAAACCTTAACAACAAGGACGAGAACGTGGAAAAGCTCCTTAATAAAACCCTGGATAACAGCTATTACAATGCTTTCGAGGCACTGAATTATTTTAACCTGCTGGCTAATCAGAACGACAATTATGTAAACGGCATCGAATTCTATTCCCTGAAAAACAACCTGTGGCTATCCACCGCATCCGGAATCACATATACCAATTCCGACGATGAACTGGTGCTCACCGACACGGGAATCTTAAAACGGAAAATTTGCTATGACGGGGATTACAGATGGGTCAGCACCAGAACCATAACCAGAAACAATTCGGAGGAGAGCGTGTATTCCATAGCTGCGGGATACCCGCTCTACACCGATGACCCTGCGAAATTTAAAGGCTATATAGTGATCGATTTTTCAAAGGATTTCGTGGACTCCATCCTTGCGGACAACCTCTCTGACATTTCAGACGGCGTCGGCATCGTTGACACGGAGTCAAACATCCTTATCGCTGAGGGAAACCGTGAAAACCTTGCAGAGATGATCCTTGCGGAGGACGTCCTTACGGGGATCTATGACAGCGGCGAAAACGGATATGTCCACAAGACCAAGGACTTTATATTGATCGGCAAGAGAATGAACGACGAGCCCTGGGCCGTTGTAAACCTGGTTTCAAAGCAGGCTTTTTATGATGAGACAGGCAGGATTGTGACCCAGAGTATCCTGATTTCTATCATAGTTATCTTTTTTGGGCTTTTGTGCTCCTACGCATTTGCAAGAAACATCTACAGGCCCTTCTTTTTAATAGTTAATAAACTTAATCCCATGGGTAAACTTAACAAAAAAGCCAGGGAGAATGAGTATTATTACATCGACAGAGCAATCGACGAGCTATCCAAAAAAGCCATGACAAACGAGGAGATGCTCTCGAAAAACATTAACAGTATCAAACACGACTTCGTTTCCCAGATAATCTTTGGGCAGATAAAGGAAAGCCCCGAGGTCATCGAGAAGATGGAGCTTATCGGATTTAAAGAAGACTATACCACCAACTGCCTCATGCTCATCGGCCTCCATCCAAAGATCAAGGAGACCATTGAGAAGAACAAGCTGGAGATCATATACAGAGACATCATCAGCTTTTTTTACGAATATGACAGTAAAGAGGCTCTTTGCATCCCCATAAACCTCTTAAACAGTAACATTTGCGTATTTGTAAGCGGCAAAAACCTGGATAATTCGGGGCTTGAAAACATTAAGACGAAACTGAAGGACTACCTAAGCATTCACTACATGTTGGCACCCATCATAATCCAGAGCGGCATTTTTGAAAATATCGAGGACGCTAACGAAAAGTACACGGAGCTTACGGAACTTGAAAAATACGTATACTTCCTGCCCCACACCTACTACTTAAATGCGGAGGAGATAAAGAGAACCGGGGAGGAGACGGATTTTGTAAACTCTGATTTTGAGGGCTTTACGGAGAGCCTTATTGCCAGAAACACCGAAAAGATAGAGAGCATCTTAAAAGAATTCGTGGAGACGCCCAACATCTTTGATTATTCCGTGGATGTGCTTCACGGCGTCATATTAAAATACATTTTCCTCTACAATTTCTACCTTCGTGACATCATGAAGGAGCAAAACGGTGTCGACAATATGCAGATCTACAAAGAACTGGCCCACCTCTACGACGTGGAAGATTTTTACTATTGGTTCATCGCCCTTATAAAGGACACCTTTGAGATACTTTCCACCATGGAAAATAATCCCAAAAAGACCGTCATCACCATGGTGGAAAATGTGATAATGGAGAATTTGAGCGAGGAGAACCTGTCATTAGAGTATATTGCTGAAAAAGTGTATTTGAGTCCAAAATACATCAGCCGAATTTTTAAGGAGGAGACAGGTTCCACCGTCACACAGTTTACAAATGATTGCAGGCTTAACAAAGCGGCGAAGCTCCTTCTGGAATCAGGCATATCCCTGGAGGAACTTATAAAGGAAGTGGGATACAGCTCCACCAATTATTTCATCAAAAAGTTCAAGGAAAAATACTCCGTGACCCCCACCCAGTACCGCAGAAACTCCGTGGGACGACTGTAAATGTGGAACAGGTATAATCACATGGAAAAATTACACTTAAAAAGCCCTCTTTTTCAAAGAAAGTAGAATATTTACGATTTAAATTTGCAGGTTTGTCCGATATATTTTGCCTTACCAAACAACCTACAAAGTTATGGAGGAGGACAAAAAATGTTTATGAAAAAATTGAAAAAGGCAATTGCAATAGTGATTGCCACATCAATGTCTGTAATGGCATTGGCGGGTTGCGGAAGTACAGAACAGCCCACATCTACATCCGAGATCACGGATACAACTTCTGCTGAGGCAGGAGAGATCGCAGAGGAAACAGAAGACAAGGGTGATCCCGTAGAAGTTTCTATGTTTATCCCCAGCCGTCTTCCCGACGCACTCTACACAGAGGACACACTTACATTTAAAGTACTTGCGGAAAAGATGAACATGAAGTTTGACATCGAGACCGTAGTAAATGCAGAGGCAAAGAACAAATTCAGCGTTATCGTTGCAAGCGGTAAGACCAATGACGTAATGGCCGGCACACTTTCCGATATCAATAAGTTCGGTATGTCCGGTGCATTCCTTCCACTTGACGATCTCATCGATCAGTACGCTCCCAACTTGAAGCAGTACGTTGTGGACAACAAGGAAGTACTTGCTCAGACAGCTGCAAGTGACGGCAAGATCTATGGTATTCCCATGCTGACAGCAGTAAGAACAGCTATGGGTTACTGCATCAGACAGGACTGGCTTGACGACCTTGGAATGGAAGTTCCTGTGACAATCGATGACTGGCATGAAGTTCTCACAGCATTCAAGAACACCGACTTAAACGGAAACGGTGCAGGAGACATCACTCCCCTTATCCTTGACCGTGCCTGGGAAAATTATTTCAACAACTTCGCAGATGCTTGGGGAATCGAGCTTAACGGCAACAACGATTACTGGATGGTAAAGGATGGCCAGATGGCATTTGCACCCATTCTTCCCGAGACAAAAGAGTACCTTGCCACAATGGCTCAGTGGTACAAAGAGGGTCTCATCGACCAGGAATTCGTAACAAGAGAGGATACAAACAACTATCACATCCTTAACAACAAAGCAGGCGCTACATGCTACTGGACAGGTTACATCGCAGGCATGAACTCCAACAGCGAAGTTCTTGCAAACGATCCCGACACCAACTGGCAGGTTATCCAGCCCCCCGTACTCACTGAGGGACAGGCTCCCAAGACCTTCAGCCAGCAGGCTGCAGTAGGCGGAAGCGCATGGGCTATCTCTTCAAAGGTTTCAGAGGAGAAGGCCATCGAGATCATCAAGATGTTCGACTATGTTTACAGTGACGAGGGTTCAATGCTCTTTAACTTTGGTGTAGAGGGCGACAGCTTCCAGTATGTGGACGGTGTTCCCGAGTACACAGACAAGGTTACAGGTTCAGAGGACGGCCTTGTAACATGGATCCGTTCAAACGGTATGCAGCCACTCATCGGTATCAGACAGCTTCCCGAGTATGAGGCAGCTTCATGTGCAAACGATGACGTAAGAGATCAGCTCTTCAACTATGTAAACAACAACTATTTCTACGATATCAATCCCAGCCTTGTTCTCACAGAGGATGAGCAGGATAAATACGACGCTGTAATGAGCGCTATCAAGATCTATGTGGATGAGGAACTTTTGAAATTCATCATCGGCACCACATCCATCGACAAATTCGATGACTTTGTTGAAAAGATCAACGAGATGGGTATCCAGGATGCCATCGACCTTGAAAATCAGGCATACGCAAGATACACATCACTGTCTGAATAGGAGCTTATTGGCAAACCTTAAGG
>JAGDCK010000198.1 GCA_017958585.1 Lachnospiraceae bacterium | reverse complement strand
TCCATATCAAGGCTGTAATATGTGACCCAATACAAATATGAATTAATATTGTTTCGCATATATTCCACAAGTTTATTGGCTCCCACAGTCATCTCGGTTATGTTCCAGGTTTTGTCCTTAAATACATTTTTTAATGTATTGGGATAATACATTGGAATCCCGCCATAATTGTGAAATCCTATGCCATCCACATATTCGGAGGCTTCACTCTGTAAGAGCGGCACCGCATAATTCCAGGTTTCAAACTCATTCGCATCCATTCCCCAGATCTTAGTGGTTATGCCGTGTCTAAGGAATGCCTGTCCCAGGCAATTGGCAAATCGTATCTGATTTTCCGGTGTAAAGAACATACATGGATATCCGATCTTTATATCCGGCTCGTTCTGAAGAGTCACAGCATCAATATGGATTCCGTTATTTTCATATTCTTCTATAAATCTACAATAATACTCCGCCAGGACTTCATAGCAGCCTTCCTTTAGTTCGGGATCGCACTGACCGTTCTGCCAGATAATGCTCTCATTCTTTTTCATCCAGGCAGGAGCAGACCACATGGAAGCAAGGAATCTGACATGGGGATTAATGGCCAGAATATCCTGTAATGTGGAAATGATCCCGGCATCCGCATCCCGTCCGATGGAAAAACCCGACAGGTCCATGTCGACGTCACCAATTCCGTCCCCATTTATGTCTTCGTCCGGATTATCATCATATGTCCAATAACCGCTTCCCGCATTTTCCCCGTAAGGCCCGTAATCCCCTGCCTCAATGGCATCAGGTGTAAAATCGCTGCAGCCGATGCTGAGTCTCATCCAGTTGTATCCGTTTCCTTCATCCGAATCCACCAGGTCTGTGAGAGCATCTTCATAATCAGAGTCGCTGAGCTTATTTAAATGATATATGGATGCACCGTCCAAAGACCCTCCGAAACCCTGCCAGGTCTGATATGTGACGGAAGGATCCACCACAATCGGAGCTGCACCGTCACCGGGCGACTGAAAAGATTCCTGAAAATTCAGTTTTTTTTCATCTGTCAGATTGCTCAGTGTATACTGCAGATCCAGATCATTATACGAACTGTAAAATACTTCAATATCCGGCCTTCCCGCCATGTTTGCGGCTTTTGTCTCAGTTCCCATCATAAAAGACATGCCCAAAGCCAATGTAACCAATATTGCTATACCTTTTTTATACATTTCATTACCCCCAAATGCTTTTAAATCAACCTATTTTTCCCACCATTTTTTAGGTCCCTTATCAACAGGGTACCTGTCAAGGCTCCACTCATCTTCCCATTCCACGTATGCTCTGTCCCCTGCAAAACGTATGGGAAGCCAGATATATCCTGCCTCGCTGGTCTCTGCCTCGGGATGTCCGTCTATCTTAGTTGTCTTTGCCATCCAACGGTCACCGATGGCAATATAGAGGCCATATCTGGTCGGATGCTTGAACACGCAGCTGAACTGACAGTCAAAGCTGGTATGCTTTACATCGTCCTTGCAAAATTCTCCCTGCACATCATAGGGTCCGTGCATGAGCTTTGCCATTGCAACTTCCGTAGGATTAGGCGCATAACCTGTGGTTCCCGAAGAGATTAGATAATATTTGTCCTCTTTTTTGAAAAAGCAGGGTGCCTCCCTGGCTTCAGGTGGCTGTACGTGAGGGAAATGAGAGGAATAATATCCTGTCACATCCAGGTAATCATCCGTAAGATCTGCGATAACCACCTCAGTGTGAACTCTGTCTGCGATAAAATATCCTTTACCGTCTCTCTCATCCACCCACAGATCAAAATCACCCATCTCCATTCCAAGAGGTCTGATTGTCTTTATCATGGTAAAGGGCTTTGTGATATCATCGGAAACAGCAATTCCCATGTACTGTTTCATCCAGTTTGTGGGCTCCTCGGTGCTTCCTGCAAATTTTACCCACATCACAAACTGCTTTGTTCTTTCGTTGTAGATAATATGGGGTCTGTCCATGATCCTCTCGGGATGCATCGGATCCGAAAAATCCTTTGCAGGTTCCAGGATTATCCCCTCTCTTTTCCAGTTATAAAGGTCTTTTGAAGAATAAAGGCATACGCCCCAGTGCCAGTTTTTTCCTCCGGCTACGTACTTTTCCTTGTTTTCTCCGTACCAATAATAAGTTCCTTCGTGATATAAAACGGATCCGCCATGAGCCTGGATCAGATTTCCATCTGTATCCCTCCAGGGCTGTCCGGGTTTAAAAGAATTATTCTTTTCCATCTGATAGTCCTCCAATATGCTGATTGCCTGTGCCTCTTTTTGCCTTTCTGTATTCCGACGGTGTCAGGCCTGTAATCGTCTTAAAAATCCTGCTAAAATAATACGGGTCGCTATAACCCACCGAAAGTGCCACTTCCTTGACACTTACTTCATCACTTTGTTTCAGCATCTGTTTTGCATTCTCGATGCGCCTCTGTATCACATACTCGCTTGGCGACTGCGCATATACTTTTTTAAACAGATAACTGAAATATGTATAATTAAATCCAAATTTTTCCGCCACTTCCTGGATCACTATCTTTTCCGTATAATGCTCCGAAAGATATGCCGCAATGGCATCCAATATGGCATGGCAGCTTTTGTCATTAAGTTTAAATTCGACCTTGTCCGAATCCTCTTCAAACAGCGCCTCAAATCCTTTTTCCACATCCTCATAGGATGATGCTTCCTCCATTATCAGGCCGGCATAATATTCCGCTTCTGCAGAGATTCCGGGGTCATTACATTCTCTGAGGATGCGCTTAAGCATTTTCTGCAGACTTTTTTGTGTAGCACTCCCTGCCTTACAACGCTCCAAAAGCTGCCTCATGAAACTTACCGCCTCTTTTACGTCGTTTTCCGAAAGTTTCCCACAGAGTATCCTGATCTCTTCATCACCTACGTAGACCTGTGTGGGAATGTCGTCTTTTGAAAAAAGCATGCGTGATGACAGAAAGACCGCTCCGTCTCTTAAGATCTGCTCCGATCCCGTTATGGCCTTTTTAAAATCTGCAGGCGGTATTTCATCTCCGCCGAAAACAAGGGTAAGGGTTCCTGCTCCTGATTCCTTTTCACATTTTTCAAAAAAGGATCTCATCTTTGCATGATCCGGCTTGTCCTCGTTTTCAAAGATCAGATATCCCTCGTTTAAATACCTGCTTTCCACAAAGAATACCTTTTCCTCGAAGTACTCTTTTGTAATCTTTTCAATACATGAGAACGCTTCGTCGTCCGCCTGTTCCACTCCCATTTTGCGCAGAAAACTTACCATTCCGACGCATATATGCCAAAGGGTATATTTCATGCTGTTTGCTTCAGGTGCATCGTCGTTTGGCACATATTCGGAATACACGGCAGACTCGATCCGCTCCAGTTTTTCCTTGTACTTTTTTATCTTAAGATCACTTGCTGTCTTTACCAAAAACTGTTTAAAATCCAAGGGGTTTATGGGTTTAACCAGGTATTCCAGCACATCCAGAGCAATGGCTTTTTTGGCATATTCAAATTCACGGTATCCGCTTAAGATCACAAAGGGCACGTCGTTATTTTCTCTTCTGCATATCTCTATCAGCTGAAGTCCGCTCATGATGGGCATAGTTATATCCGCAAATACTATGTCCGGCTTGAGATCCCGTATAAGCTGTAAGCCTGTGAGGCCGTCATCTGCCGTACCTGCAACCTCTATGCCGCTGTCCGAACGCTCGATCATGGTTTTCAAACTTCGTATGATTAAGGATTCATCATCCACGATCACTGCCCTAAGCATCCCTTGCTCCTCCTTTTTTTAGTCATACCTGACCACAATGCTCACAAATGCGCCGCCGTATTCTTTGTCCCTCTGTATCTCAAAAGTCAATGCGTCCGTGTATTGTAATTTCAGACGAATATAAAGATTTAATATGGCGCTGTCTCCGGTCTTTAACTGTTCGTATCCGCTTCGGCTCTTTATCACATTGTCGATGACGGATATCTCTTCGGATATTTTTTCCACTGTCTTTTTGTCAAAGCCGCAGCCGTTATCACGGATAAAGAAGTGCCATCCGCCCTCATCACATCCGCAGTCTATAATGAGATGATATGGTGCAAATGCCCCTTTGAATCCATGGGTAAAACAGTTTTCCACAAGGGGCTGAAGCGATACTTTTGTAATGGATATGGTTTCCAGCGGTCCGCTTAAATCTATCCTGCTGTGGAGTTTGTCCTCATAGCGCCACTTCATAAAATCTATGTACAGTGCGATATGTTTTAATTCGTCAGCCAGAGTGGTCGTCGTATTCTCCGAGCTGGTGTATCTGAACAGTTCGCCCAGCTGATGACACATAACCGGGATCTTTTCACTGTTTTCCTCGATTCCCACGGCACTTATGGCAGACAGTGAATTAAAAAGATAATGGGGATCCGTCTGCGCCTGTAGAGCATTGATCCTAAGGCCAAGTTCCGCCTGTTTAGCCAAAAGCAGTTCGTTGGAGGTCCTGTTTACTTCACGTAACAGGCTCTCAAAAGCATCCTGCAGCATTTCGATCTCTCTTACCCCTGTGTGACTGAAATTTATCTCATCCTGCCCGGGCACTATTTCTTCCACTTCTTTTGACAGACGTACAATTATACGTATCATTCCTCTGGTTGCCACAAACATGCTCGCCAGTATCAGCATCATGATTGGCAGGGTAAAGAGTACCGTAAGCCTTATAGTGTCACTTCTGCTCTGTCCGAGCACGCTTTCTTCATCAAGCACAAAGACAAACCACCCGGTATCTCCCACGGGATGAGTGGTAGCAATACAGTTTTCAGAAAGCCACTGTACAGGTTCCATTACCTTTGGAGTGTCCGACTCCGTAAACTTTAAGAGGCTTTCAGCCTGTTTTTCCGATACACCGCTTTTGGGGTAGATCACTTCACCATCCGCGGATATGATCAGCACTGTCATTGTATCCGGCAGATTGTCCTCACATATTTCCTCGATAGTCCTGTACTTTACCTGTACCTCGATGGTTCCCACATTTATGAATTTATAGTTAGTTGCCTCAAAAGGGCGCACCACAGACAGTACCTCTCTGTCCGTCATCCTGTCCCATTTGTCCGTGTGAAAACCCAGGAATCTGCTGGTCCTGTCTTTTGAAATATCCCACATCTCATTTTGGGAAAGTTCCTTAATGTATTCTGTCGTAGGATTATCCCGCATCCCGACATAAGAGCTGTCATTGAAAATATTAATACCTGCAATGTGGGGACGGGCTGCCGAAAACATCCAGATGATATCGCAGGCTTCCCTCCGGGCCTCGATGTTGTAAAAATAGTTTTCATCTTTGTATTCTTCACCCGAGGCTTCCACAAACATCTTCTGCAAAACAGAACTGGACTGCAGCTGTATAGCCACAGATTCCAGTTCAGTCATGATTGAGTCCACTCTGGATGCAATATTTGCAGCTTTCTCAACATAATATTTTTTTGTGCTCTCATTTTGCTCATGCTGAAGATAACTGATGCAGGCGACCACTATCACGCCTATGATGAACAGACAGCTGAGCAAAATACTTAAATACATTTTCCAACGGATCCCACGCAGAACTTTCATTATCACACCTTATCCCTTTACTGCGCCGGCTGTCATGCCTGCGATTATATATTTCTGACAGACAAGATGCAGTACAAGCAGCGGCAACACAGTCATTACGATATCTGCAAACACCAGATTCCATGAAGATCCGTAGGTACCATAGAAATTGTACACGGTAAGCGGGAGATTCCACTTGGCTGTATTTGAAAAATACAGCGGTACCTGAATGTCATTCCAGCATCCCACAAAATTAAAGATAAAGAGCGTGATGGTAATGGGTTTAAGGAGGGGAAATATGATCTCAAATACCATCTTAAGCGGGGGACAACCGTCCAAAAATGCAGCTTCGTCCAATTCTCTGGGAATGGTTTTCACGAATCCGGTGTATAAAAATATAGACATGGGAAGTCCGTATGTAGCCGATACCAGGATCAGTCCCATATATGTATTGAACAATTTTAAGGTGTCAAGTATCAGGTAAGTCGGGACAAAAGCCACCGGAATGACCAGTCCGCACAAAAATGTATAATATGCTCCCTTTGCCCATTTGCTTGTGGACCTGGATATCACAAATGCGGCGATGGAAGAAAATGCAAGCACGATCAGAACCGAACCGCCGGAAACGATCAGACCGTTAAAAAATGCTCTTAATACATTTCCCGCTTTGATAACGGTCTCGTAATTATCCCATCTCCACACACTTGGAAGGCCCAGTGCAAAAAACCTGGCGTCTTTTTTCTCCTTTACGGAATTGATAAACACCATCCACAGGGGTGTGACGAATACCAAAGTAAGGAAGACAGTCGTGACATAATAAACAGTTTTTTTGATCACTTTCATCACATCTCCACCTCCTTCTTACGCATGATGATTACAACTGTGAAGGTGAGAACGGATATCAACAGTGTCATAAAAAGACCAACCGCACTGGAATAACCCAGATATCCGTTTCCGAAACTCTTGTAAAGGAATGTGGAGAGAACTTGTGTCGAATCCGCAGGTCCGCCGTTGGTGGTTCCATAGATCTGAGCAAAAACTTTGATTCCGGATATGATCGAAAGCATCACGGATACGGTGAGGGACTGTACCATGAGGGGGATCGTCACCTTAAAGACTCTCTGCCAATAGCCGGCTCCGTCTATTTTTGAAGCCTCGTAATACTCCGCCGGCACACTTTCCATTCCCGCCAGGCAGATGCACATGGTATATCCCACCTGCTGCCACAATTCCATGACGCAAACGGCATTTAAGGCAACCCCCTTGGTGTGGAGCCAGTCCACACCAAGTTTTCCAAGGCCAACAGCCGAGAGGAGGTTATTTAACAAACCGTTCGTAGGATTATATATCGATACGAAGATAATGGCTACCACAAGAGAGGATATTGTGATTGGCAGAAAAAAAGCAGCTCTTAAAAAATGCTTATATCTGCCCTCTCCCTGTACGAGCAGCGCCATCAAAAATCCCAGGATATTCTTTCCAAGCACCGTTACCACGGAAAAATAAAATGTGTTTTTAACACATATCCAGAAATTCTTTTCCGAAAAAAGTCTCTTGAAATTGTCAAGTCCGTTCCACCTTGGTTCGTCAAAATAAAACAGGGACCAGTCAGTGAAACCCATGACAAAACTTGCCAGATTGGGAATGATAAAAAAGACCAAAAACAGCAGGAATGCGGGCAAAACAAGCCATTTGGTATAGTATTTGTTTTCCAGCTTATTCATTTTTATACAACTCCCGTTTAGAATCCTTCCATTCTGAGAGCTGCCGCATCGGCATAGTACGCTTTGTACCACTCAGAAAGTGTATCCTCCACTGAGATACCGGAGAACATACCCTGGATCCTCTCACTGAACGCACCGTAGAAATTGCTGAGAGCGGGCTCACCGTCATAAAGTGCATTGTTGAACTCACGAAGTGAAGGCCATGTCTTTGCATACTCTCTCATCTCGCGGTTAAATGCATTGGCATTAAGCTCTACGGTAAGATCCTTATAGGGAGCACTTCCGGGGATCAGGTCATAGTAAACCTTTAAACCATCCTCGGAAACCATCTTGTTGACAAATGCTTTTGCAAGATCTAAATTCTCGCTGTTTCCGACTATAGACAGGTAATTTGTAGCTGTACCAAAGAGAACATATCCATCCTCTTCATTGTCCCAAAGAGGGATATACATCATTCCAAGATCGCCGATCTTGTCAGGATAAAACTCATTGAGAGAACTGTAAGCGCTGTCAAGCTGTGCATAGAATGCGCACTCCCCGTTTGCAAGGGCATCAAAAGCCATATCGTTTGTGGCTGACATATAGTCATCATTGATATATCCTAAATCCTTTAATGAGATGGCATTCTCAAAAAGCTTTACAAGCTCGGGGATCTCTGCAGGCTTTACCTGATTTGTTGTAAGTTTATGGGTAAGCTCGGGATTTCCGTCAAATACGGAAGTCATGCTGCAAAGAAGAAGGATCTGTGCAGTCCAGGTCTCCTGATTTGAGATATATACCGGAGTCTTTCCGGACTCTTTTATAAGTTCACAGGCAGCGATAAACTCTTCATAATTGTTGATAGGGAGAGTTACACCTGCCTCCTCAAGTACCTTTTTATTGTAAATAAATCCCATGTTTGACTCGCCACCAAGGGGGGCTTTTAATACTGATCCGTCGGAGCCCACACAAAGGGGATATGTGGTGTCAGTGATCTTTCCGACCCACTCTCCGTCCAGGGAAGCCAGATCTTTTTCCGAGATATCTGTCAGTCCGAAGTTGTGAAGGATGATATCGCCACCGTTTCCGGTTGCCAGTTTGGTATTTGTAACAGTGAGCATCTGATCATCGGGGATAACTTCAAATTCAAGAGTGATACCCATGCCCTCGGCAACTGTTTCAAGCGCCTGTGTGATCATACCTGCACCGTAATCTCCGGAACTCATCATAACTGAGAGTTTTCCGCCATCCGCAAGGGGCGTTTCCTCGGATTCCACCGATTCCTCTGCTGCATTTTCCGTTACTTCCAAATCCTCTGCCCCGGTCTCTGCCTTTTCTCCGCAGCCTGTTAACAAGGACAATGTCATGACCCCTGCAAGGATCATAGCTAATTTCTTTTTCATTTTTTCCTCTCTTTCCACCGCTTTTGCAGTTAATGAAATTCGTGATTAATTCGGCCGTTTCTCTTGATCACGAACTCATTGTAGCATCGCGCTCATGCGGACTAAATAGAGGGGTTTTGGTTCAAAATGGACTGATTTTTGTTTTACAGATCGCTTACCAAAATCACTCCGTGTCCGGCGGGCAGACACAGATTAAGAGTGTATTCACCGTCTTTTTCACAGACTGCTTCCACCTTACTTATCTCTCCCGAAAGGGTATCCCACATTTCGAAACTGTCATCACCGCTCTTTACGAAAACCAGTATATTTTCACCGGTTTTCCCGTAATTTACAAAAAGAGTATTCCTCTTTCCGTCCTTTATATACCTTGTAAACATCACGCCCTCAATATCCTCGCCGGTATGGATATACGGATCTATCAGATAATCCGGATATGTGACATGATTGTTCTTTGTACCGCATACTCCGGCTGTTATGCGAACAGGTAAAGAAATTGTGTCTCGCAAACTTTCATATATGGTACCCGGTTCATCCATGGATAAAACCTTCAAAGCGCCAAGAGCCTGAATATTATCAAATATTTCCTTTACCTTTTCGTCATCTGTATTTTTTTCGGCCATGTATGGAACTGTATCCAAAGCAAAAATACGACCCCCGGCCTTTGCGAAATCCAGACACATCTTTGCAAATTTAAGAGGCACAGTCTCGCACATGGGCAGGATCAAAGCCTTGAAGCTCTGACCGTTTAGTATATTAACTATTTTGTCATTTTCAGATTTAAAGTTGTCCACCGCATCCTTGTGGATCAGGTCAAAATCCAGATTTTCCGACATCAGGCCGTTTAATAAAAGCTGCATATTTTTGTCGATTTTTGCAGCCTCCTCATCTTTTACAAAGGCACCCTTGAAAAATCCGTGGGTGTATCTCTGATCCGGAATGTAGTGAAGCCAAAAGCTCTCCGTGGGCTGATAGATCAAAATATCCGCTTCGCTTACGCCGCCTGTCAAGGCATAGTGAAGTCTTCTTGTCATGGCATTTGCTTCCTTCATGCGGTCCCACCCCTGCCACTGGAAAAACTGTGAAGGCGGCCAGTCATTTTTCCTGTTTCCTCTGTCGGAATAGAAAAATCCGTGATTTATGATGATCTGCATACCCTGCTGGAACATCCAGGTCACCATTCTGAGGTATTCGTCTGCGGTCATATCCCATCCGCATCCCGCAAAGACTTCCACGGCTGTCATTTCTTTTCCGTAGGAATGAGCTCCGCAGGCGGTATATTTAATATTCAAACTGCCTATACCCTTTCCAAGGTGATCCGCACCGGGTATATCCAGGTACCTGTTCTGTCTGAGATAATCTCCGCTGTATCTGGCATGTCCAAAGACAGTTTCCTCACCGAGAAGATGGGCAAAAAGCTTGATATTATGGTCTTTGCACCAATTATGAAGAACTCCGAAATAGTTTTCCTGATACAGTGAAGCAAGTACATCGAAATAGTCATATCTGTATCTGCCGGCTTCGATACCGGGGATAATAAGTTTATAGAGATTGGGAAGTATGTCATATCCTTTTCGTTTTATAAACTCTCCTGCAAAATCCCTGCTCCAGGCAAAGGCATGGCACATTCTGGTCTCATCGTTAAATACCGCTTTTATTGTCCTTCCGAAATCCTCACCGAAATGCTCATAGTAAGGATCATAGGTGGATTTGATGAAGGCTTTTGTGGCCCTGCTATCCAGGTAATTAACCGCTTCATTTCCACCGTATTCATAGGCATCGACTCTGATATCCACAACAAAAGCCACAGCATCCCGGTCACTTACAAATTCCAGTTCCGGGCCAAACATCAGATATGTAAAATAATCCTTTATATCATATGGATCGCCTGTCTCTTTATCCACGATGGTCACATTAAATGAACATCCTGACAGATCCGTATCAGGGCCGATGGCAAAGGTGCCTTTTCCGGAAAATTCTTTTAACTGAGCCCTGAACTTTTCACCTGCAGGGATCTCTACCCTTTCTATCACCAGGTACTGCTCCCTGTTTCTCTCATCCAGGGTAATTGTCTGATTGCAGGTTCCTGCAGGCCAGTCGATCTCGTCATAGAGCCACATGGGCTCGTCATGCTCTTTTTTGTAATCCAGTACTGTCTTTATGTGGTCGAACCACTCATCGTCCAGATACCCTCCGATAAAGCCCTCTCCGCCGTTTGTCCTGGCATGTGGATTTGCGCATTTTACACCCACTTCGGACATCATTTCAAGCTGCCTTTTTAACTCCTCGTTTTCCAGCCTGTCGTTCCAAAACCAAAGCGGCGACTGGCTCTCGTCAAGAGCTTTACATTTATGAGGTTCTCTCCAAATCCCTTTATCCAAATACGTATCCTCCTGAATATATTTATATACTTTAAAAGTTTATTTCCGTCGTCATACATGTCCATGTTACCACATTTTCATGACTGACTCCATGTCCCCATTTGAGAAAAAAGTGTCCTTATTTGCCTCTTTCGCCCTCCGTACTCAAAATCCTTATCATACTTTGACAAAAGCCCCTTTCACGGCTTATACTTATGGATATAAACGCAAAATTATGAGGTTTAAAATGGAGAAGATTTTTATCCAAGAAAATTCCGCGGGCTGTTATTTCGCCGACTTTGATACAAGCAATGTAAAAGTATCCGACACCCCTGTCTGCGTAACTGTTCCCGGATCAAAGAGCATCACTAACAGAAGTCTGCTCATAGCCGCTCTCGCGAGAGGTCAGTCCAAGCTCACAGGTGTCCAGTTTTCCGAGGATTCCGAGTGTTTTTTGGAATGTCTCACGGACTTAAAATATCCGATCTCTGTAAATAAAGAGGAAAAAACCGTCACCATCTCGGGTCTTGGCGGTTATCTTCCCTGCTCTCATGCGTCCTTAAATGTAAAAAGTGCCGGTACCGCCGCCAGGTTTATCACGGCTTACCTGGGGCTTTCCGACGGGTCGTTTGATATCGACGCCTCGGATCAGATGAAAAAACGTCCCATGGCGCCGCTTATCGACTGTCTCCGTGACCTTGGCGCAGAGATCGTCTGCACCGGCGAGGAAGGATTTTTCCCCATCACCGTAAAAGGACACGGCTTTGGGAAAAATGAGATAACCGTGGATATCGACAAGAGCAGTCAGTTTCTCAGTGCGATTCTGATCTCATCCGTGCTTGCCCACGACGATATCACAGTCAATGTAACAGGAAACCACGGGCTCAAATACGTGGAGATGACCTGCAGGATGATGCAGGATTTTAAAGCCACCATCAAAAAAGAAGGTGATTCCTACAAGATCCCCTTCAATTCAAAATATATGGCAAGAAACTATACCATAGAGCCGGATGCCTCGGCGGCAGGATATTTTTATGCGCTGTCCCCCATATTGGGTATTCCGGTATTGGTAAAGGGCATCTTTGAAAACTCTTTGCAGGGGGATGTGGCCATAACGGAAGTGCTGTGCGAAATGGGCTGTTCCAAAGAGGAAACCCCTGACGGCATTGTGGTATACCCTCCAAAAGACGGTTGTCTTCACGGAGTGGATGTGGATATGTCGGCATTTTCCGATCAGGCCCTCACCGTTGCCGTCATTGCTTCACTTGCGGATACCCCCACCACCATTCGTGGCATCGGCCATATCAGGCTTCAGGAGAGCGACCGCATTCACGGCATGGTGACAGAACTTTCAAAATGCAATATAGAATGTGAGGAAGGCGAAGACTATGTGGTGATCCACCCGGGCAGCTTAAAAGGAGCCACGATCGAAACCTATGATGACCACAGAATGGCCATGGCTTTCTCACTTTTGTCCGTAAAAAATAAGGATATCAGCATAAGCAATCCCATGTGCTGTAAAAAGACCTTTGCTGAATATTTTGAGACATTGGACAAAGCATTATGCGACGCCTCATCTGACAGATAGATCAGACAAAAAGCAGTTTGAAAACAGATCAAAAAAACTGCGCAGACATAAAACAAAATGCGATAAATTGTATCGGATCGGATACGTAGGAAGGATTAAGATTATGAGCAAGAAAAAAGCAGTAGTTTCACTGGGACATGAAGCTCTCGGATATACCACCACCGAGCAAAAGGACGCCGTAAAGATCACGGCCGCTGCCCTGGCAGACCTTTGCGAGGAGGATTATCAATTGACCGTCACCCACTCAAACGGCCCCCAGGTCAGCATGATCCACAAGGCCATGACGGAGCTTAGAAGAGTTTATATCGACTATTCTCCCGCTCCCATGTGCGTATGCTCCGCAATGAGTCAGGGATATGTGGGATATGACCTTCAAAATTCAATTAAATCGGAACTTCTCTCAAGAGGGATTTCCACCACGGTAAGCACCATCCTCACACAGGTAACAGTGGACCCCTATGATGATGCGTTCTACGAGCCCACAAAGGTGATCGGTCGCTACATGTCAAAGGAAGATGCGGATACCGAGATAAAGAAGGGCAATTACGTTTGCGAAGAGCCGGGAAAAGGCTTCAGACGTGTGGTTGCCGCTCCAAAGCCCCATGACATCGTTGAGATTGAAGCCATCAGGACTTTGGCAAACGCAGATCAGTTAGTCATCGCATGCGGAGGCGGCGGAATCCCTGTTATCGAGCAGCAGTGCACCTTAAAGGGCGCATCGGCAGTCATTGAAAAGGACGCCATAGCCGGAAAGCTCGCTGCTGACCTTCAGTCAGATGAACTCATCATCCTGACGGGAGTAAAGAACGTATATCTGAATTACGGAAAAGAGAACGAGACAGCCATCAGTCAGATGACTGTTGCAGAGGCGAAGGCTTATATCGCAGAGGGACAGTTCGAAGCAGGAACCATGCTTCCAAAGATCGAGGCAGCAATTGAATATCTCGAGGCCGTTCCCACAGGAAAAGTCCTCATCACAAACATGCTCTGTGTAAAGGATGCGGTAAAAGGGAAAATGGGTACGGTCATCACCGCCTAATCCGTCAGATAATTTGCGTAAAAACAAAAAATAATGGTAAAATCGTCAAATAAATGTAGAAATTTTAGTAATTTTCAGTTATAATATCTGCAAACACACTAGGAGGTTCGCATATGTTTAGTCAATTATTCGGAAGGTATCTCGTTGATAAAGCCCTCTTGCGAGAGGAAGATTACAAAGCTATTATTGAAAAACAACTTTCCGTCAGAGTTAAACTTGGAACCATTGCCATCGCAGAAGGACTTCTAACAGAGGATCAGGTAAATCTGATCAATGAACTCCAGAAGCAGCGTGATAAGCGCTTTGGTGATATTGCCATAGAGGAAAGGCTTTTGACAGACGATCAGATCGGTGTGCTGTTGTCAAAGCAGGGAAATCCTTACCTGCAGTTCATACAGCTTATCACAGAATCCACTCCTCTTACCAATTCCCAGATTGAAGAACAGCTTTCTGAATTTCAGACCGCAAGAGGTTTTTCGGACAGTGATATGGCTGCTCTCAAAAAAGACGATATCGATACTTTGATCCCTATCTTTATCTTCTCCGCAAAGCCTCACGTAACAGAGGTTGCAGGCCTTGTGGTAAGAAACTTAAACCGCTTTGTATCAAGAGATTTCTATATCGGAAAAGCTTACAGAGCGCAGGAATTTGAATACAAATATCTCACCACCCAGAGGATGGTCGGTGACGATACTATTTCAATCGCATTTGCGGAAGTTACGGACGAAGGCGGAATCCTCCAGATCGCGCAGGAATTTTCAAGAGAGGCCATGGACTCCGTCACAGAGGATACATTTGATGCTCTCTGCGAGTTCATAAATGTAACAAGCGGTCTCTACGCTTCCGATATGAGTGTAAAGGATATCCATCTCGACATGGAGCCCCCTGCAGCATATGCGGATCAGGTAGCGGAAGGTGATTTCTACGTACTTCCCGTATACATAGACAATAAATGCATTAATGTGCTCATTGCAGTAAACGGAGAATTCGAACCCGGTAAGCTTCCCATGAAGATTTCAAACACATCACGTCATGCCAGAGTTTCAGGTGGCGACAAGGGAACCATCGTACTGGTTGATGATTCCAAGATGTCACGTAATATGCTTGCTGCCATCGTTACAAAGGCCGGATATACAGTTATTGGTGAAGCTTCAAACGGTATCGAAGGATATGAGACATATCTGAAGTTAAAGCCCGATATCATCACCCTTGATATCACAATGCCTGAGATGGACGGTCTTGATGCATTAAAGAGGATCCTGGATGCAGAACCCGATGCAAAGGCCATCATGATCACCGCAGCCGGACAGCAGGATAAACTTATCGAAGCCCTGGAGGTCGGTGCGAAGAGATTTATCAGTAAGCCCTTCCAGGAAGACGAGATCGTAAATAACATCAATGATGTGATGAATCTGTAATCAGGGTTTTATATTTTGAGATTATTAAAAACACAAGAGCTGTCAAACTCAGATCAGTTTGACAGCTCTTTTTTTACTTTATAGGAAATTGCTTCGCATTCCTATAAAGTAAAAAGCGCTCCGCTATGGATGCGCACTCGCGCGATTGGTATCATGTTGACTGTCGTCAACCGCGCTCGGCGCGAGCATGTCGCAAGCGACATGCTTTC
>JAGDCK010000197.1 GCA_017958585.1 Lachnospiraceae bacterium | reverse complement strand
TCTCAGGTGCTATCCAGCACGTTGCAGGTATGGAAGAGTCAGACATCATCATCGCTATCAACAAGGATGAGGATGCTCCTATCTTTGATGTAGCTGACTTCGGTATCGTAGGCGACCTCAACAAGATCGTTCCTCAGCTCACAGCAGCTATCAAGGCAGAACTTGCAAACAAGTAATTGGATAATTACAGAATAAATTCTAAGGCGTGACTTTATGGCACGCCTTTAGTATTTCAGTGAAGTAATTTAGTTACCGGCCTATGATTTTCATCAGAAGCGGGTCCCGTCTGCAGGGCGCCGGTCGCTCAAACAGTCCTCGACGCTTCGCGTCTGCAAAAGCTCGCTTGATGGCATCCCTACAGCCTCCCGCTTATTTTTTTGTGCTTTCAAAACGGAAAAGTATCACATAGTCATCCCAAATTAAGTGGAATATGTGTTATAATACACTGAATATATTTTTGAGTGAAGAACATGGCTAAGGCAAAAGAAAAAGATGTAAAGACAAATGCGATGAGGATATTGGAGAGTCTGGGTATCGAATTCGAACATTCCTCCTACGAGGCAGGAGAGTTTGTGGATGGAATCGCCACAGCGGACAAACTGGGGCTTCCCCATGAGGAAGTTTTTAAGACGCTGGTGACAGTGGGAGCCAGCAAAAACTATTATGTGTTTGTGATCCCCATCGAAGCGGAGCTTGATATGAAAAAGGCAGCAAAGTCCGTGGGAGAAAAGAACGTGGAAATGATCCATGTAAAGGATATCACAAATGTTACGGGATACATCCGTGGCGGATGCACTTCCATAGGCATGAAAAAGCAGTACGTCACAAGGGTTGATGAAATAGCACAGCTCTATGATAAAATATATGTGAGCGCCGGAAAGATCGGAGCCCAGATCAGATTAAAGCCGGATGACCTGTTAAGGGCTAACGGCGGTGAATATGCTGATATTACGAAGGAAATGTAGTGTGCAAACAGGTCATATTAAACGCAGTATTATTCATTTAAATAAAAAATGTGTGGGAATAGATTCCTATTTGAATACAGATAAAACAATACATATGAGCGGAGGCAAAACATGAACGAATCAAAGGACAGGATCAAAATAATCTTTACGACCAGCATCGTGGGCATCGTGGTAAACGTAGTCCTGGCTGCATTTAAGGCTATCATAGGAATAATCTCAAATTCCATAGCCATCGTGCTCGACGGTGTCAATAACCTGGCAGATGCCACATCAAGCCTTATCACCATAATCGGTGCGGCTCTTGCGGGAAAACCTGCTGACAGAAAGCATCCCTTCGGATACGGAAGGATAGAATATCTGTCCGCCCTTATCATTTCGGTTATCGTAACCTATGCAGGTATAACGGCATTTGTGGAATCCGTAAAAAAGATAATCCATCCTGAAGAGGCTGATCATTCAACATTGTCCATAATTATCCTGATGGTGGCGGTTGTGGTTAAATTCGCTCTTGCAACTTATACAAAAGCCCAGGGCAAAAAGGCAAACTCCGATTCTCTGGTAGCTTCCGGAAGCGAGGCTCTGCTTGATGTAACTGTTTCCATAGCAACCATAGTAGCTGCAGTGATCTTTATATTTACAAGGGTTAATCTGGAGCCGTATCTTGCTGCAGGAATCGCCATTATCATTGTAAAAACAGGAGTGGATCTGCTTGTCGAGACAATCTCAAAGATCCTTGGAGAGCCCCTGGAGTTATCCATGGTGCTTGATATAAAGAAAGAGATAAAGACATTTGAAGGCGTAAGAGGAGCCTACGACCTTGTGACCAACAATTACGGTCCGGATCTTTTTACGGCTTCCGTGCATATCGAGGTGGATGAAAATCTGAAGGCTTCTGAGATCGATACACTCTCAAGAAAGATAACAGACCATATCTATGAAAAGTACGGTATCTATCTGGTGGCTGTAGGTGTTTATTCCAAAAATTCATCGGATGCAAGAATTAGAGAGGTTGAGGAAGCCATCATCAAAAAGGCATTTGAGCAGCAGTATGTCAAGGGTATCCACGGCTTCTACATGAATGAAGAAGAGAAAAAGATAAGCTTTGACCTGGTTATAAGCCTTGATTCAAAGGACAGAAGGCAGAGCCATACAGACGCTGTTGATGCCATTAAGGCAGACTATCCCGGATACATATTTGACGTGGGACTTGATACGGATCTGAACGAAGTCTGATAAGATATTTGATCCAATAAATGTCCATGGACGGAGAGGCGAGATGAAGAGAAATGTTTCCCTTGAGGAAATATCGGATGGAAAACTTTATACTGCAAATGACATGGTAAAAGCTGACTGTCACGGTTGCGTAGGGTGTCACACCTGTTGCACGGGAATGGGAGATTCCATATATTTGGATCCCTATGATGCCTTTAATCTTACGGTAAATCTAAATGTTCCCTTCATGGCACTTCTGGAAAAATACGTGGCTCTTGGCATGGCAGATGGGGTGATACTGCCGCATCTGATGATGACAGGGCCGGATGAAGACTGTAATTTTCTTGACAGTGAAGGACGGTGCAGTATCCATTCATTCAGACCCGGAATCTGCAGACTCTTTCCCTTAGGAAGAGTGTATGAAAAAGGTGACTTTAAATACTTTCTTCAGACAGGGGAATGCGTTTATAAAAACCCCACAAAGGTGAAGGTCTCAAAGTGGATCGATTTAAAAGATCCAAAGGAAAATCATGATTTTATCATAAAATGGCATGACTTTCTAGAGAGCGTCAGAGAAAATATAAAGTCTGAGACCGATCCCGAAAATATCAAGGCTATAAACATGAAGGTTTTGACTTCATTTTTTATGACCCCGTATGAAGAGGAAAGAGATTTTTATACACAGTTTAATGAGAGACTTAAGAGTTTCTGACCTTGTTTTTCCTGCCCGGGAAATATATTAATTTAGTTTTAAGATGAGCTTTCCTTCGTTGAAGGAGGGGAAGTTTATGCTATAATGTTTTTGATAAAAATAGGATTTAGGAGCATTTTGATGGACAAGATCGCGGTTTTGATACCCTGCTACAATGAGGCAAAGACAATTGAAAAGGTTGTTACGGATGTAAAAAAATACCTGCCGAAGGCTGTGGTTTACGTATATGACAATAATTCCACGGATGATACCGCAGAGATCGCAAAAAGAGCCGGAGCGGTGGTCAGACATGAATATAAGCAGGGCAAGGGAAATGTCATCCGCAGGATGTTCAGAGAGATCAATGCAAAATGTTACCTTATGATCGACGGTGATGATACTTATCCCTTGGAGTCAGCGCAGGAGATGGTGGATCTGGTGCTTAACAGAAACTCCGACATGGTGGTGGGTGACAGACTTTCATCCACATATTTTACGGAGAATAAGCGTCCGTTCCACAACTTTGGAAACTCCCTGATGCGCTGGGGCATTAACCGCCTTTTTAAGTCGGATATCAAGGATATCATGACAGGTTACAGAGCGTTCTCCTACGAATTTGTAAAGACATTCCCTGTATTTTCAAAGGGATTTGAGATAGAGACCGAGATGACCATACATGCCGTAAATTACGGAATGCAGGTTGACAACGTGGTGGTCACATACAGAGACAGACCGGAGGGAAGCGTGTCAAAGCTTAATACCTTCTCCGACGGATTTAAAGTCATCAGAAAGATGCTTCAGCTTTACAAAAACTACAAGCCCATGCAGTTTTTCGGGATCATGGCGGCATGCTTTTGGGCGATTTCGTTGATACTTATGGTGCCCATATTTATCACATTCTTTGAGACGGGCCTGGTGCCGAGATTCCCTACTCTTATCGCCAGCGGATTTGTGGCTTTGGCCGGAATTCAGTCTTTCTTTTCCGGAATGATATTGCAGGTTCTTGCCGCAAAGGACAAGAGGGACTTTGAGTACAGACTGATGCGTGTATCAAAGAAAAAGAGCGAGAAATTAAAATAAAAAGAGGATTCACAGATAAGTAAATCCTCATAAAAGCAGAAACTGATTAAAAACAGTTCTAAGCATACATATGGTCAAGTTCAGTGATCTTTCCTGTGCCGTTTTCGTCTATATCAATGATGGAGACGGCGCAGTTTCGTGGTACTCTGCCAAGCCAGAAGTCCTCCGGTGTGTCCGAAAAAGCATTGAGTATGGCTCTTCCGCAGGCACCGTGGCAGGATATGAGGATGGAAGAGTCTTTGTATTTGGGATCGGCGATAAGCTTGTCCGTAAAGCGCTTGGCTCTGTCGCAGAGCTCCTTGAAGGTTTCTCCGCCCTTACCGGGAGGACAGTTAAAAGGATCTTCATAGAATTTCTTCATATATTCCTCGTCCACATCGGTTCCGGGAAGGACACATTTTCCTTCCAGTTCGCCGAAACTTATCTCTTTTATCAGGTCGTCGGCAACAACGGGAATATCGCGGTCTCCAAGCACCAAAACCGCCGTATTTACGGCTCTTGCAAGAGGGGATGAAAAACAATAGTCGATCTGAATATCCTTCATGCCTTCGCCTATCTTGCGCGCAAGACTGACACCCTCCTCGGCCAGAGGAATATTGGTCTGACCCTGAAATCTTTTCTCTTTGTTCCATGGTGTTTTGCCATGTCTTAATACATATAATCTCATAAATAACCTCTATAAATAAAAATAAAGTGATTTTATTTTGTTATAACAACGAGTCAAGCGACTGCCGGGCTTACTCGGAAATACATTTTGCGAATGTTAAACACGGATGAAACTTGTGAGCGTGTTTTATCTGAGTTAAGATAAACACTAAGCCTACAGAATTCTACCATAAATTGACAACAAGTGCAAAAGGATGGTATGATTTCTATGATCTTAAACCGTATGCAGGATTGATGCGGTTTTCATAGATCCGGAAGGATATGGGAAACTTATGGCGGATATGGAAGAGAAAGTGTGCGCAGGGCAGGATTGCTACAGATGCATCTGCAGCACTTGTATGCATCAGGATTTTGATTGTATATGTAAGGAAGAAAACGAAGGATTCATCTCTGAATGTGACGATTATGACGAGATGACCGGCGTTCAGATGAGACTTGATATTTGAGGGCGTATCGCTAAGCGATGCGCTTATTCTTTACTTTATAGGAAATTCCTCCGAATTTCCTATAAAGTAAAAAGCGCTCCGCTAAGGATGCGCACTCGCGCGAGAAGAAGATTGTTGCTAAAGCAACACGCGCTCGGCGCGAGCATGTCGCAAGCGACATGCATTCTTGTAATGGAAATTCCTTCGATTTTTCTGCGAAGTAAAGGCTAAAGAAAAGAATGCGCCAAAGTGCAGATTGCAGCGCCCTTAGTAAATTAATTCCAGAATTAACATTTTGAATGTGTCAGTATTTTTAAAAACCGCGTAAATAAGCGATCTGTGAAAATGAATTAAAATGACAAAACCGTCATAAACGTCCAATCCTACCCGGTCAACGGGATATAAGGCATTTTACGGATGAAAATAAAACCATGAAAAAGGGAGTAAGAGAAAAGAAAATGGATAATAAAATAAAGGCTGTTATTTTTGATATGGACGGAACATTGGTGGATACGGAAAAGTGGTTTAGAAAGTTTTGGCCCGAGGCCTTAAAGAAAGCAGGATATGAGATGAGCGATGAGCAGGCTCTGTATGTCAGAAGCCTGGGAAAGCCCTATTCAATAGAAAAGTTCAAAGAATGGTACGGAGAAGACTTTGACTACGAGGCAGTAAGAGAGATCAGACGCAGTATCATGAAGGAATTCTTTTTGACTCATGAATATGAGCTGAAAGAAGGCGCCGTTCAGATCATGGAGATATTAAAGGAAAAGAACATCCTGATCGCTCTTGCCACCGCCACACCCCTTGACAGGGCAAGTGAGACTTTAAAGAGAGTGGGTCTTTATGAATATTTCGACGAGATAGTCTCAGCCACACTGGTGGAGAAGGGGAAGCCTGCACCGGATATCTATATATATACCTGTGACAAGCTTAATCTAAAGCCCGAGGAGTGCCTGGTGGTGGAAGATTCGCCAAACGGAGTGATAAGCGGATATCTTGCCGGATGTAAAACCGTGATGGTGCCCGATCAGACCCCTGTCACGGAGGAACTTATGCCCATGCTCTATGGAAACGTCAGCGATCTGTCGAAGCTCGCAGTATTCCTTGGGTAATCTTGATTTTTACACTTTACTGTGTTATTCTTTTAACGATGCAAAAAAATAGGAAGCTGAGAGTTACCTATTTAATATATATGCCCGGAGAGGCGGAAAGGAATAATTAACATGAGTAAGGGTTTTGACGAACTTATTTCTAAAGTTAAAACAGTCGGAATGAAAAAAGTAGCTGTTTCCGTAGCACAGGATTCAGCGGTAATCGAAGCAGTCAGAGCGGCAAAAGACCGTGGAATCGCAGATGCTGTTCTTGTAGGAGATGAGGCAAAGATCAAGGCGATCGCCGCAGAACTTAAAATTGACATAAGCGACTTCGAGATCATAAATGTGGAGGACAATATCGAGGCATCTCTTACAGCTGTTAAGCTTGCACACGACGGCAAGGTTGACATGTACATGAAGGGCATCATCGATACAAAGAACTTCTTAAAGAGCGTTCTGGACAAAGAGGTGGGACTCAGAACAGGTAAGCCCCTCTCACACGTAGCCGTATTTGACGTACCCGGATACGACAGACTTCTGTTCCTCACAGACGTAGCATTCATGACATATCCCACACTTGAGGATAAGGCAGCTATCATAAATAACACCGTTCCCGTGGCAAAGGCCTGCGGAGTGGCTTGCCCCAAGGTTGCACCCCTTGCGGCAGTTGAAGTCATCAACCCCAAGATGCCTGCAACAGTTGAGGCAGGACAGCTTACGGAGATGAATGAAAAGGGTGAGATCAAGGATTGTATCGTTGACGGTCCTTTGTCACTTGACCTTGCGATCGATCCTGAGGCAGCAAAGCACAAGGGAGCCCTCGACAGAAAGATCCAGGGAGATGCAGATATCCTTCTCTTCCCCGATATTCATGCAGGAAACACAGTTTACAAGGCACTTGTTCACACAGTTCCCGGAGTAAAGAACGGATGCATCCTGACAGGTACTAAGGTTCCCGTTATCCTTACAAGCCGCTCGGATTCATTTGAGACAAAGGTTAACTCCATCGCTCTTGCAGCAGTGGTTGCAGAGGAGCTTAAGGGACAGAACTAATTAATAAACGAAAGGTGAAAAGAGATGTCAGTAAAGAGTTTAATTATCAATCCAGGTTCTACATCCACAAAGATCGGCGTATTCGAAGACGAGACACTTCTCTTCGAGGAGACACTTCGTCACTCAACAGAGGAAATCTCACAGTATGCCACCATCGTTGACCAGAAGGATTTCAGAAAGAAGATCATCACAGACCTTCTCGAATCCAAAAACTTTGACATGAAGTCACTTGGTGTTATCGTGGGAAGAGGCGGTATGTTAAAGCCCATTCCCGGCGGTACATATGCAGTTACGGACGACCTTCTTGCAGATTTAAAGGTAGGAGTTCAAGGTCAGCATGCATCTAACCTTGGCGGAATCCTTGCAAGAGAGATCGGTGACGAACTCGGAGTTCCTTCATATATTGTAGACCCCGTTGTTGTAGATGAGCTTGCACCCGTTGCAAGATATTCAGGAGTTCCCGAGCTTCCCAGAGTCAGCGTTTTCCATGCGTTAAACCAGAAGGCTGTTGCAAAGAGATATGCAAAAGAGGTAGGAAAGCCTTATGAATCACTCAGACTTATCGTAGTTCACATGGGCGGCGGTGTGTCTGTCGGAGCACATGAAAACGGCAAAGTCATCGACGTATTTAACGCCCTTGACGGTGACGGCGCGTTCTCTCCCGAGAGAGCAGGCGGAGTACCCAGCGGTGCTCTTGTAAAGCTTTGCTTCTCAGGAAAATATACAGAGAAAGAAATCTACTCAAAGATCGTTGGAAAGGGAGGATTCAATGCATACCTTGGAACCAACGACATGAGAGAGGTTACAAAGCGTGCAAACGAAGGAGACAAAGAGGCAGCAGATGCAAAGAAAGCATTCCTCTTCCAGGTTTGCAAGGACATCGGATCCATGGCTACAGTTTTGAAGGGAAAGGTTGACAGGATCATCCTCACAGGAGGAATCGCATACGGCAAGGAGGTATGTGATGCCATCGCTGAGAGCACTGACTGGATCGCTCCCATCACAGTTTATCCCGGAGAAGATGAGCTTCTCGCACTTTGCCAGGGAGCACTCAGAGTTCTCTCAGGTGAAGAGAAAGTAATGGAGTACTAATTATGAACAAATTGATCAAAATAGCGATGTTTATTTTGATTGTGATTAGAGTCACACTTTCAGTGTGGGTGGGTATATGGTTTCCCGCAGGCCAGTTATGGGATGACAATCTCATGATGAGGTTTGCGGGGCTTAAAGCCCATTTCTTTGAACCCGAATATTTCGCCCTGGTAAAGGATATGAGTTTTCCTCTTTTTGTCAGGGCTTTTTCTGTGACCAAAATTCCCTATCCTGCAGTCCTTGGACTGTTGTGGAGTTGTGCGGCTTTGGTTTCATATTTTACATTCAAAAAGATCCTCTCCGGAAAAAGACAAATTCCTTTTTTGATATTTTTATATGTGCTTTTCATGCCCCAGGCCTTTGATATCTGGAGCGGAACAAGGCTTTATCGAAACGGCATCATTGCGCCTTTTACCATCATGACACTTATGATGCTTATTAGCTTTATGATCAGCTGTGCAAAAGCAGAGAAATGGATGATCATTAAAGCCATCGTAACAGGAATTCTGTTTTCATTTACATACTATATAAAAGAGGACGGCATGTGGCTTATGTGTACCCTGCTTTTTGGCGGGATACTGACTTTTTCCTATATCCTCTTTGCTCCGGATTTTTCAAGGCTTGCAAGCAGGCTTGTGTGCCTTTTTATTCCGCTTTTGATTTTCGGCGCAGCGACTGTCGGATACAAGGCGGTCAACCACAGATTCTTTGGGGTATACGAGATAAATACCAGGACCGAAGGCGAACTTGGTAAGTTTTTGGAAAAAATATATACAACAGATTCTGATAACAGGACCTATGCCTGCTGGACACCGTACGATGCCATCGAAAAGGCATTTGCGGCATCAGAGACCCTTTCTTCGTATCCAGAACTTTTGCAAAGCATAGAGACCACTGACTGGCGTGACGGGGATATTGTTAAAAATCCGATCCCCGGAGATCACCTGGGCTGGATACTTAGGGATAGCCTATATGAAACAGGGATCTGGGAAAACGAAAAACAGATCTCAGACCTATTTGCACAGATTAATCTTGAGCTTGACGAAGCATTTGAAAGCGGGGCTCTTACAAGGCAAGAAGGAGCTTTTCAGATCGTAAAAAGCGCGGGCGGATATACATTTAACGAGATACTTTCCCTTTCCGATGATTTTTACGAAGGTATGCTTGGAGCAGTATTACTAAAAGGGTACGAGAGCGGACTTGGCGGAGTGGAAGCGGATGAGATCGAGGAAAACATTGTTCTCATAGAAGCCGCAGAGGAATATACCAATACGGATTATCTTGATGATTACTCATTGATCTCAGACAGAAGCAAAAAGACAGAGATCGTTCTTGATATTATTTTTGTGATCTACAGAGTGGTAAACGGACTTCTCTTTGCAGCGACTTTTATAGCCATGATCTGGGGAATCTGCAGATTCTTTGTATATCTAAAGAAAGATGAAAAGAGCAAAAAAAAGAACCAGGCATTTTTAAGTCTGCTTGGTTCCGTAAGTTTCTTTGGTATTTCCCTGGTTTATAATTTTGCCATTTGCTGGTTCAGCGCATTTTTGTTTGAAAAAGAGGGGATAGTAAATCTCACACTCAATTTCTATGACATCGCCCTTCCGGGACTTTTAATGCTGGCATATGCTTTTGCAGTTTCCTTTGTGTATCAGATGATAGCTTCAATGGAAAGCTCCCAGCGCTCGCTTAAGTCAATGGGCTGATCGTCGCACTGTACAACGGGACGGGAGAGATGCTCTTTGTTTATAAATATGATGTCGCCGGTTCTTCCGTCGTTTAACATGCACTTGTTTTGCAGATAGTTGTTGACCATGTGCTCGAGGAATGGCAGGAGGAACTGTACATCATATTTTTGATATCCTTCCTGCTCGAAGATCTCGATTACCCTGAATGGACATTGAGGTCCGCGGTAAACCCTGGCGGCTGTCATTGCGTCGTATACATCAACGATGGATACGATGCGGGCATATTTGTTGATCTGCTGACCGATGATTCCCATGGGATAACCGCTTCCGTCATATCTCTCATGGTGCATGAGAGCAGCATATTTGATATTTTCGTTTATATTTTGCGTCCTGAGCAGGTTGTAGCCGAGCACAGGATGCTTTTTTACTTCATTGAATTCGTATTCGGACAGTCTTGCCGGCTTTGTGATGATCTCCTTTGGCACGAGAAGCTTTCCGATGTCATGAAGCAGACCGCAGGCGGTGAGAAGCTTGATATCGCCCTCGTTCATGCCGATCCAGTGACCCAGTATATTGCAGATGAGAGCCACGTTCATGCTGTGTGCAAAAGTGGAATCATCGTAGTCCCTCATATTCTGAAGCATGTCCAGAATCCCCACGGTGCCGGAGAGATCGGTGTTGAAACTCAAGGAATTTTCAAGCAGGATGTCCACATCCAGCTGAATGTTTTTCCTGATCACCTGATCCAGTGTATCTTTGAATTTATCTACATTGTCATCATAATCTTTTTTGAAACGCTTAAAGGCCTCGCTTCGTTTGATACGCTGCGAATATGAATCATGAAAAGAAGAGGTGGGAACCTGATCCTTTGCGGCTTCGGGAACATTGTCTTCCACGAAGATCATGAGAATCCCATACAGCGCCAGCTTGGTAATGAGTTTGTCCGTAAGTTCTGTACCCTTGGGGATGATCAATTGTCTGTTGTAACTGAGTACGTTTTCTGCAGTGACCATGCCGGGCGTTAACTGTGATGTTGATAATCGTTTCATTAAAACTCCTGTAAAAACATAAATTTGGAAAATCGTTTTACTAAATGATTATACTACATCAAAAAATCCCGTGTCAATTTCATATAATATTTACAAATTGTTAATAATGCGTCAATTACCTTTATGTTGAATATGCCCCTCAAATCTGTTAAAATAATCATTGTGCTGTGTGGGTTCGCACGGCAAAAAAACATTAGTAAATCGAGGAATGTAATGAAACTTGCAGACAAAATTTTCGGAACTCACAGTGAGAGAGAATTAAAGAGAATCTATCCGATCGTAGACAAGATCGAGAGCTTAAGACCCGCCATGCAGGCTCTTTCTGATGAGGAACTTAAGAATAAAACAGCTGAGTTTAAAAAGAGACTCTCCGAGGGCGAGACTTTGGACGACATTTTGCCGGAGGCATATGCGACAGTAAGAGAAGCCGCAAAGAGAGTAATTAACTTGGAGCACTTCAGAGTACAGTTAATCGGTGGTATCATACTTCACCAGGGCCGTATCGCTGAGATGAAGACCGGTGAAGGAAAGACTCTGGTGTCCACACTTCCCGCATACTTAAACGCACTTACCGGCGAAGGCGTGCATGTAGTCACAGTAAACGACTATCTGGCAAAGCGTGATGCCGAGTGGATGGGTCAGGTTCACGAATTTTTGGGCCTTTCCGTTGGCGTTGTATTAAACAGCATGACCAGCGAGGAGAGACAGGCAGCATATAACTGCGACATCACCTATGTGACAAACAACGAACTGGGATTTGACTATCTGCGTGATAACATGGCTATCTACAAGAGACAGCTTGTGTTACGCGGACTTAAATACTGTATCATCGATGAGGTGGACTCTGTTCTTATCGATGAAGCCAGAACCCCGCTTATTATTTCCGGACAGGGAGATAAATCCACAGCTCTCTATGAAATGTGTGATCTCTTGGCCCGTCAGATGCACAGAGGTGACGACGTGGCTGAACTTTCCAAGATGGATGCCATCATGGGAGTGGTTCAGGAGGAGACAGGAGACTTCATCGTAAATGAGAAGGACAAAGTCATAAACCTGACAGAAGCCGGTGTTAAAAAAGTAGAGAATTTCTTCCATATAGAAAACTTTGCCGATCCCGAGAACCTGGATATCCAGCATACCATTATCCTGGCACTTCGTGCCCACAATCTCATGTTCAGAGACAGGGATTACGTTGTAAAGGAAGACCAGATCCTGATCGTAGACGAGTTTACCGGACGTATCATGCCGGGACGCCGCTATTCTGACGGTCTGCACCAGGCCATCGAGGCAAAGGAACATGTGAAGGTTAAGCGCGAGAGCAAGACCCTTGCAACCATCACCTTCCAGAACTTCTTTAATCTATTTGAAAAGAAAGCAGGTATGACAGGTACTGCCCTTACAGAGGAGAACGAGTTCCGTGAGATCTACGGAATGGACGTAATCGTGATCCCCACCAACAGACCTGTTGCCCGTATAGACAGACAGGATGCTGTTTACAAGACAAGAGCAGAAAAACTTCATGCGATCTGTGATGCCGTTGAGGCAGCTCATGCAAAGGGACAGCCTGTCTTAGTAGGTACCATCACCATCGAAGCCAGTGAGGAACTTTCCAGAATGCTCACAAAGCGCGGCATTCAGCACAAGGTTTTGAACGCTAAGTTCCATGAACTTGAGGCTGAGATCGTGGCAGATGCAGGTATCCACGGAGCGGTTACCATCGCTACCAACATGGCAGGACGTGGTACCGATATCAAACTTGACGATGAGGCAAAGGCAGCAGGCGGTCTCATGATCATCGGTACAGAGCGTCATGAATCCAGACGAATCGACAACCAGTTAAGAGGTCGTTCCGGTCGTCAGGGAGATGTGGGTGAATCCAAGTTTTATATTTCTCTTGAAGACAACCTCATGAGACTCTTTGGTTCCGAGAGACTTATCCGTATGTTTAATGCCATGGGTATTCCCGAAGGTCAGGAGATCGAACACAAGGCACTTACCAATGCCATTGAGAATGCTCAGAAAAAGATCGAGTCCAACAACTTCGGAATCAGAAAGAACCTCCTTGAGTACGATAACGTAATGAGCGAACAGCGCCAGGTTATCTATGATGAGAGAAGACGAGTTCTCGACGGCGAGAGCATGAGAGACGTGATCTACAAGATGATCACAGATATCGTTGAAAACTGCGTGGACATGTGCATCAACGATGACCTTGATTACAAGGATTGGGATTTCAACGAACTTAACCATGTGCTGATCCCTATAATCCCTCTTGAGCCTATCACAGCGGAGAGAGTAAACAAGGGCAAGAAAAACAGTTTAAAACAGCAGCTCAAAGAGGAGGCTGTGAAATTATATGAGGCAAAGGAAGCAGAGTTCCCCGAGCCCGAGCAGATCAGAGAGGTGGAGCGAGTTATCCTCCTCAAATCCATCGACAGAAAGTGGATGGATCATATCGATGATATGGATCAGCTTCGCCAGGGTATCGGCCTCCAGGCTTACGGCCAGAGAGATCCCGTTGTGGAATACAAGATGGCCGGATATGACATGTTCGATGAGATGATCACAAACATCAGAGAGCAGACAGTCAGAATCCTCTTCCATATCAAAGTTGAACAGAAGGTGGAGCGTGAACAGGTGGCAAAAGTGACAGGAACAAACAAAGACGATTCCGCACAGAAAGGCCCCGTAAAGCGTGCCAATGCAAAGATTTATCCCAATGATCCCTGCCCCTGCGGTTCAGGCAAAAAATACAAAGCCTGCCACGGACGTAAGGGAATGCCCGAGATCCAGCAATAGAGATTACAAATCGGAAATGTATTAAGATAGAAAGAAGGTGACGTTAATGGTTGAACTTGATCAGATGAAACAAGAGATTCTGACATATGAAACACCTTTGGCGGAAGTGAGGGATTCACTTTGACCTTGCAGGCAAGGTAAAGCGAATCGAAGAATTGGAAATGGATATGGAAAGCCCCGGATTTTGGGACGACCCTGACAGATCCAATCAAAAAATGAAGGAATTAAAGAATCTAAAAGACATAGTGGATGAGGGAAACGGCTTAAAGACCCAGTTCGAAGATATTTTGACTCTTATAGAAATGGGTTATGAGGACGAGGACGAATCCCTTGTACAGGAGATCAGAGCCGAACTTGATGACTTTGAGACAAAGCTCGACGAACTCAGGATCGGAACCCTTTTAAACGGAGAATATGACAAGAACAATGCCATATTGAAACTCTCCGCGGGAGCCGGCGGAACAGAGAGCTGTGACTGGGCGTCAATGCTGTACCGTATGTATACCAGATGGTCGGAGAGAAAGGGCTTTTCCATTGAAGTGCTGGATTATCTGGACGGAGACGAAGCAGGTATCAAGTCAGTGACTTTCCAGGTAAACGGAATTAATGCCTACGGACTTTTGAAGTCTGAAAAAGGTGTTCACAGACTGGTGCGAATATCCCCTTTTAATGCACAGGGTAAGCGCCAGACATCATTCGTTTCGCTGGATGTAATGCCTGAAATCGAAGAAGACCTTGATGCTGATATCGAGGACAAGGACTTAAGGATCGATACATACCGCTCAAGCGGTGCCGGAGGACAGCATATCAACAAGACATCATCCGCTATTCGTATCACACATATCCCCACAGGAATCGTGGTGACATGTCAGAACGAACGAAGCCAGTTCCAGAACAAGGACAAGGCTATGCAGATGCTGAAAGCAAAACTGTATATGTTAAAGCAGGAAGCACATGCAGAAAAGCTTTCCGACATCAAGGGTGATATAAAGGATATCGCCTGGGGCAACCAGATCAGAAGTTATTTCCTCCAGCCATACAAGCTGGTTAAGGATCTGAGGACCGATGTGGAGACCGCCAATGCCGATGCGGTACTGGACGGCGACATCGATAAATTCATAAACGGATATTTGAAGTTCATAAATGCTCCGAAGAATGAAGAGTAGAAATATAAAACACGAGTCTAAGTTATTAGGCTCGTGTTTTTTACGTATTTTGTTTGCGAAAATGATTAATGAGTAGAAGTCTGTTCTTCTTTTGCCGATTTGATGGGTTATGTCGAAGCCAATGCAACAGAAAATAGTAAACTGTTAAAATTTGTTGCATAAAAGCGGCTAAAATTGATCTTCGATGCAACAGAAAATGAGAGACATTCAGTCTATGTTGCATGAAAAGGGCAAACGACCAATAAAAATGCAACAGAAAAGATGGAATCATTAATCTGTGTTGCATAGTGAAGGGAAAAGGCATCGGAAAATGCTACAGAAAACGG